>PLZT01000701.1:0-5942 GCA_003152255.1 Methylocystaceae bacterium
CGTTAAGTCCGACAGACTGCTAGTGATCGCGACGCGTCGCTACGCGGGGCGTCTCGAAAACCTTCCACGCAAATAGGCAGCCGTCGCGCGTGAACTCGTCATAGTCGCGGTAACCAGCGATATGTAGCGCAACCTGTTTAGCAATGGCGATTGCCGCCCGCCGCCACTCGTCGACGGTCGGCTCCTCCCATGGGATTTCTGGTATCTGCTCATCCCTAAAGGTCGTGAGGCAAGCCTGAACGACAGCAGGGTGCATTTGTTGATTCGCGGTCCACTCAGTCGGCGGCGCAATTCGACGGAGAGTTACATTGTTCATTATTATCTCCCCTCTGACCGCAGCCCTCATGGTACACGCCACCATATAGGGAACATGGGGCGAGATACCTGAACAGCAAGCGGAACAGGTATTTAATAAGCGCCAGATCATCAGAATAAACACGACGCCACGGCAACGTTGACCCACAGCGTCATCGCACAGCTGACCGTCAGGACATCTGATCCTCGCCAGCCCGTCCGAAAGGGCCGCGACAAATAGCGGAATTGCCCGAGCCGAATGACACGCTCTTGGATATATCCTGCGTCCTGTTGAGTGATCTTGGGCGCGGGAAGTGTTTTCGACAGGTGTTCAGCACCGCCGCATCGCTGAGATGCTGTCGGCGACCAACCGCGAAGAGAAGTGAAACAGGACGCACCGTCTCCGTCCAGTCGCGAAAATGTCCGCTGGCGCACCCGCTGCTACTCAGCCCGCTTTCGGCACGACGACGTTCGTCTCGCTTTTCCGCAACCTCACGCATGAAATGGAAAGGCCCGGATCGTGGAAGTACGATCCGGGCCGTGTTGCGTCGCTGTGTTGCGTCATGCTGTGTCGCGCGCCCTCCTGGTGGGCCATGACGCAATTGGACGCTCAGCAAGTTAATGAGAGGTTAAGACGAGCGCCGGCATGGGCGCTTGCCAGAATCACCGGCCCGATGCACGCTGACCGATGCGCGCGCTGATTTGCGTCGCGCCGACTGATGGAGAATAGCCCTTAGAAACACGAAGACCCGCCTGAGAGGCGGGCCGGTGTCCCGGCAAGCCGGGGAAATATCGGTGATTGGCGTCCTGATATTCCCCGAAATTGTGATTCGAATCAAGCCCCTTGTTTGGGGCAATGATGATGCTTGCCCAAAATCAGCCCTCTCCCGGCGCGGTCGACGTGTTCGACCCGAAGGAAGAGCCATGTCTACATTCTGCCTGTCCCTACCCCTACCCCTGCCCGGCCTTGGCGTAGCCACCCGCGCGCTATGGCCCGTCTGGCGCGATAGCACGCGCAAGGAGGTCCGCTTCCAGCCGCTACCCAAGCGCCAAGCCGTGAAGCTCTATCACCACGCCCGCCGGCTGGAGCGGCAGACCCGCGCTCGCAATCGGCAAGACGGCGCCATCGGCAGGAACGGCTTGCTGGCGCTACATGCGCTGCTGTTCGATTTCATGCACTACGCCAGCGGGCGGCTCGACCCGTCGATCAAGGCCATCGCCCGCGCCGCCAATATCTCCGAAAGCAGCGTCAAGCGCGGCCTCGTCAAGCTGAAGGCCGCCGGCGTCGTCACGTGGCTACGCCGCTGCGCCGAGGATTGGATCGACGGGCGCTTCGTGCTGCGGCAGCAGACCAACGCCTATGGCGTGCTGCCCGCCTCGCAGTGGCGGGGTTACGCGCCGCCAGCGGCCCCGCTGGCGCCGTTCGCGGGCACATGGGGAAATCACCCGCCCCTGCCCGATCCACTCACCAGCGCCTGCCAGGAGGCCAGCATCGCGGCGATGTCGAGGGCGCTGGACGGCGACCCTCACGACGGGCTCGCGGCGGCGCTGGGCCGGCTCGGGCGCGCCGTCATGGGCGCGAACGCCTAGTTTTATCGAACGCTCAGGCTGGGCGAGAAACCAAACTGGAGTTCAAATCCCCTAGAACCACGCCCGCACACAGACTCCTTGAACGGACGCCGCCCTACCGGGCGTCGACTTCACGCGCCTATACACGCGCCCTATCGGGCGCACGGCGCGCAGAAAAAGGCTCTCCAATGAACTGCCGCGGCAAGGCGGACTGGGCGGCCCGCCAAGAGAAAAACGGCGCGTTTTTCAAGAGGTCCCACGCTACGGTCACGCTTCCGCCATGTTTTCAAGGTTTATAACGTGACGCGTCGCAGCATAATGTGTGTGCGGCGCAGCAACGCTAAGTCCTTGTGGCATTACTCAAGCCGTCATAAAAATAAAACCAAGATATGGCAAAATACCATCCCGGGGGTATTTGCGTGGAGATTGCGCTATGATTACCATGACGCAGTGCGCTGAATTGGTGGGGCTTGCGCCGGATCAATTGCTCTTATGCGCCATCCCCTCCGCCCGACATAAGTCATTGCTTAGGAGCTACCTGTTTAACCTGAAACGGGGCGAAAAGGTCGTGTGCCGGATGATACTCGGCGATTTTTGGCGCTTCATGGAGTTGGGCGCGCAGGAGCGCGCCGCCGATTTGTTCCATGTCCTGCGGTTGTTTCTTTCAGACTATCCCAACACATGCGTCGCCTGCACCGTAATGAAGTGAGGCGGCGAGGGAGCCGACACCGCTCGAAAGGGTGCTGGCGCGGCTATGGCGCGAGTTCAGCCGCGAGCATGGCGCCCAACCCGACGACGAAGACCAAAAAGGTGCTGATGTCCATTGTCGACCCCTTTGGCGTCAGCCGTAAATCCATCCATTCGCGGTAGACGTGGCCGGCTTGGAGCGGGCGCCAGCGTGGCTGTTCGCCATCGCGAAGGTTTCCACGGCGTAAACGCGAACCAGAGACAAGGCGACTACGGCGAGCAATAGGCGGCGCAGCATGGCCGGCGTCAACATGGCGACTTCCTTTTGCGCATGCCGTTTTGGCATGGACCGACATTCGCCGGATGGTCGGTGGGATGTCGCGAGCGCCGGGAATTGAGCATCGGAAGATCCAATCCGATCAAGCTCGTATAATTACGTAGTCGTTGAATCCCGCATGCCTTAACCGCTCACATGGTAAATTTTCTTATGGCGCGCGCGGCGCCTCGATCTGGGGGGATAGGGGGTCATAGCGGTGGCCTTCGCATAGCGCGCCTTCGGCGACACATAGGCTTATATTGAGAAGCATGGAGGACGCCCCCATGGCCTATCCAGCACCCCAAAAACCCAGACACCGATTACCCGCAGTAGCGACGTGATCGACCTGATCGTGCCTATACCGCCGGAAATCCTCGCCGAGCTGCATCGCATCGCCGTGCGCGAAGGCATGCGGGTGGCGTCCGTCGCCGTGTCCGGGATCGAGATTTTGTTGGGCCAACACCGCGCAGGGGAGGCCCATGATGACGACTCCGCTGATCGATAAGTGCGCTGCGCAATAACGAGAGCAGCGAATGAACCAGCTTCAAGCCGCCGGATACATCGTCGAAAACGGCGACGCCATTTGGGGCAAGGGCGCGACATCGGACGAGGCTTGGCAGGATTTTCTCGCCCGCATGAAAATAGCCAATGTCGAGGTGGTCATGGAGCTGCAAACCGACGCCGGCGGCTTCCCCGAGCCCGAGCAAACGGTCGCGTCGGACTATCGGATCATCGCCGCGACGAAGCCGTTGCTGGATAAGGTGGAGCGCGACGGCGGCGCAATCTCATGCGGCTGGGGCAACGGCGTGGCCTGCACGGACGAAGAGAAGGCGGCATGAGACCGTGGCCTTCGACAAACGCGCCATCATGCGCAATATCTCGACCATTGGCTGAACGTCGTGAAGGCGCACAAGAAGGCGATCTTCATCGCCGCATCCGAGGCATCCGAAGCCTCCGCGTTTCTGGCGGCGCTTGTGTTTCGCGTGAAGGCGAAGCGAGGCCCGCCTGGAGCCGCATGACGTCCGGGCGGACATAAGCCAGCGCTCGAACTGGCGTCGGCGTGGCTGGGGAAGATGAAATTGTCGCCATGGGGGATAAGCGGCCGTCTATCGCCCACAGTGGGAACGCCCTATCGGGCGTACGGCGCGCCTAAAAAGCTTGCCGATGAAGTGAAACGGGGAGCCTGCTGATGCGGCGGTGACGGCGAGATCTTGCCGGCTGCCTGCCTGGGGCTGTCCTAGTCGAGCGTAGGTTGTTGCCACTGCAGCACCCCGCGAGCCTCGTGTAATCAAATTCCAATTCGTCGCCCACCACCGTCAGTAGCGCTGTCACGCTCTCACATTGTCACGTGACAATGTGAGAGCGTGACAGCGTGATAACTTTACGGCAATCTTTTACATAGAAACTGCCAGATTGATTCTCCTCGCCGGACTGGCCCGCTCCCATAGGATTGGCCCATGCACATCATTACTTTCGCCACGCAGAAGGGGGGCAGCGGCAAGAGCACACTCGCCGCGTGCGTCGCCGTTGCGGCAGAATCCGAAGGCATCAAAACTGCTGTGCTGGACACCGATCCGCAAGGCAGCGTGTTTAAATGGGGCGAACGTCGTGAGGCGGAAACACCAGCTGTAGACCGGTGCGAACCGCATCAACTCGCGGCGGTGCTCAAGAGCCTCCCGAAACAGGGCTTTGAACTGGTCATCATCGACACCGCCGGCGCTCACAACGCGTCCGTGGCCCCTGCCCTTCAAGCTGCCGACTTCTGCCTTGTCCCGGTGAAACCCACTCTTACCGATCTTGAAGCCGCGATACCTACCGCGAAACAACTCCGAGACCGGAAAACCCGCTTCGGCTTTGTTCTTAGTCAATGTTTTGGGAGTTCATCGCGAACGAATGATGCGGCGACGGGGCTCCTCAAACATGGCGAGGTCGCCCCGGCTAACGTGTTTCACCGCGCCGACTTCGCCGACGCTTACACCGCCGGTCTGGGGGTCACCGAATACAATCCCAACGGGAAGGCCGCGCAGGAAGTTCGCCTTCTGTGGGCGTGGCTTGCTCGGACCATAGGAGAACACACATGATCAAACCCAAACGCCGCCTCGTCTCGGAAGCCCTTGCAGCCGAGGAAGCAATGACCAGGCCAGAAGTCACGCCATCACGTGATGGCGTGATAGCATTACCTGAAGAGCCTGCGCCAGAGCCGGCCCGTCGTGGTGGAGGGGTTCGCCACGGCTACCGGACCACTCTCTATCTTCCCCGCGAGGCCCAGTTCAAAATCCGGGAAATCGCGCTCATGAAGCGCTGCAAGCCTCATGACGTGCTCATAGAGGCCATGGCCGACCTTTTCGAGCGGTACAATGCCAGCAGCCTTGCCGAGGAGCTACGAACGTCACGTGAGAGCGTGAGAGCGTGATCGTCAGGAATCTTGTAATGATACTAATAAGTGATACTATATAGGCTAAGTGCAAAGCACAAGGACACACTTGAGGCCGTCTTCGCCGATCCGGTGCGCTCCAGCATCCCTTGGCGCGATATAGAAGCCCTGTTTGCGGCTTGCAGTGCGGAAATCAGCGAAGGCGCAGGTTCCCGCATCCGGGTCGCTCTGAATGGTGTGCGCGCGGTGTTCCACCGCGCGCATCCCCAGAAGGAGACCGACAAGGGTGCGGTGAAATCGGTTCGGCGCTTCCTGACCGAAGCGGAGATCACGCCATGAACACGATGACCTACAAAGGCTATGAGGCGATCATCGAATACGACGAGGATGCCGAGTTTTTTCATGGCGAGATTCTCAACCTCAGGGACGTTATTACCTTCCAGGGGCAATCGGTCGCCGAGTTGAAGCAGGCCTTCGCGGATTCCGTCGAGGACTATCTTGCCTTTTGCAGAGAGCGCGGAGAGGAGCCAGAAAAGCCCTATTCCGGCCAATTCGTCGTGCGTCTCGAACCGCCGCTGCACCGGGCTTTGGTCAGCGCCGCCAAGCGGGCCGGGATGAGCCTCAATAAGTGGGTGGCCGCGACGCTGGAGCGCGCAGCAGTCCGCTGACGCGAACGCTCACGCCATCACGTTGTCACGTGAC
>PLZT01000701.1:5982-10053 GCA_003152255.1 Methylocystaceae bacterium
GTGTAGGATGAGGGCTGTCGGCGCGTCGTGTGAACGCGGGCGCTCACGCCATCACGCCATCACGCCATCACGTTGTCACGTGACTGCGCCGTGCCGCATGTTGCATCAGCCGTGTAGGATGAGGGCTGTCGACGCATCGTGTGAACGCGACGGCATGTTCGATGACGGCGCCGTTTTGGGTTTTCAGCTTATCAATCTGCTCCATGACTTCCTTTAGCGGCGCCACCCGGTCGAGATCGCCGTGGATGAACAGGCCCGAACGCGGGCAGGGCGCGAGAAAGGAGAAATTGAAGCGGTTGGCTGACGCTGCTTGGGCTTCTGATGGTCGAAGGAGAGCAGTGGGCACGCGCGTCGGCGGGATAGAAACTATGCGGCTCGCCGTCGTGTCATTTCCGTCAAGGCGGCACGCCCTTCGTCGGTCAACGCATACGGCGCGCTTGGCTCCTGACCGGTCTTTTCGACCAAATGCTTTCGCTTGAGATACTGCATGAGCGCATTGATCGATTGGTGCGGCTCTCGCATGACATCCGAGACGTCTCTGATTCGCAGCGTTCCCGAATCCAAAATAACCGAAAGCACTTTGCGAACACGTTCGGATGCAGCCGGGAGGCGTGGCGCCTGAGCGCGACGGGCCGATTGTTCGTATTGGGGATGTTGCTGACCGGCCACGGTGATCCGAAACAGTCGACCGCCCTGAAATCCAGCGCACGCTTCCACGAAGCGACGGGCGATTAAAGATTCAAGCGTCTGCTGCGCCTTGCTCTCGGGCATGCCCGCCGCAAGCCTTATCTTTGTGCCGTCCGTTGCATATTCGGGAGGGATTGTGGACAGCACGCGCTCCTCGTCGCGTGACAGGATGGGAGTTTTATCCCCCGTGCGCGCCACGAGCCAAAACGGCCTTTCCGGATCGGCAAAGTTCACGCGCCCTTGTGCGTGCAGTTTGATCAAGAGCTGCCGAGTTCCCTGCTTCGTTATTCCTAACCGTTCCGCGATTTCGCGTCCGGGCATCGGGTGATTCAACAGTTTGAGCAAGCGCTGGCCGCCAGGACCCGGAACGCCGCTGTCGCGCCGCGATCGATCCGGAACGGTTTCGAATAAGCAGATTTTGCCGCGCGCGGTCGCATGCCACTTTTTCGGCTGATCCCGCTTGGCGAGTCCAAGCCCCGCCAGTTCGCCGAGCGCGGCCACAGTTCTTTTCATATCAAGCTTGGCATGAACCGCGATTTTGGGCGTGGAGTCCTTGCTATCTCGGAGCGCGACCAGGCATGCCGCCTGGGACTTGGTCAGGACCAGATTGCGATCTTTGAGCGCCATGCCGACCTCCTTTGATTCGACAAACTGTAAATGCGCTATCGTGCTTTGTCATGAGATGGACGGTGCGGCGGCGCGGGGAGTTTCAGCTGCCAATTCATTGAGAAGCTGTCCGCGGCGGGCGCGCTCGACCTGCTGGCGCGGGCAGGGAACATCGCCGCCGAAACTCCTGCCGTCGCTGCAACCTACGGGCCGCTGCCGCCGTGCGTGATTGCTGTCGAGACGCGGCATGACGGCGGCGAAGCCGAAGCTGCAGCTCTATTTGGGTCTCGCAGCGCTTTTGATTTTTTATGGGCGTCAATCTTTGGCGCCCATCTCCGCCTTTTAACCTGACGGATGCATGGTCCTGACCGGACCCAACGCCAGTTATCGCTTGGTCGCTGGCAGCTAAGTAGAGAACGACATGACAACGACTCTTGAGACGAGCGGCCATCAACAGAAAAAATTGGCGCCGCTGGCGCTCGGGGCTTTGGGCGTCGTCTATGGCGATATTGGAACAAGCCCACTCTATACGATCAAGACGGCGGTCGACTGGGCCGGCGGCGCCATCGCCCCGGTAGAGGCGCTCGGCATGTTGTCGCTGATCGTCTGGACGCTCATCATCATCACTTCGATCAAATATGTCGCCGTCATTATGCGCGCCGACAACGATGGGGAAGGCGGCATTCTCGCGCTCATGTCACTTCTCGGCGTCAAGCATGGGCGCCGACCCTTTATCATTGCCATAGGAATGCTGGGCGCGGCGCTGCTGTTCGGCGACGGCGCGATCACGCCGGCGATCTCGGTTCTGAGCGCGCTGGAAGGCTTGAAGACGCCGGCGCCAATAATCGCGCCTTATGTCGTGCCGCTTTCCGTTGCCGTGCTTATCGGCCTTTTCAGTATACAATCGCAGGGCACGGCGCGAATATCGAAACTCTTTGGCCCGGTCATGACGGCGTGGTTTCTCGTCATCGGCGCTTTGGGCTTTATTAGCATCGTGAAACATCCGGAGGTGCTTTGGGCGCTCAACCCGCTCGTCGGCCTCGCCTATCTCACCGAGCACGGGACCACGGGATTTCTTGTGCTCGGCGCGGTGTTCCTTTGCGCCACGGGTGCCGAGGCGCTTTACGCGGATATGGGGCATTTCGGCCGCCAGCCGATCCGCCTAGCATGGTATGGCCTAGTTCTGCCGGCCCTGCTGCTCAATTACGCTGGCCAGACCGCGCTTCTCGTCGATGGGCCCGCCGCAACTGAAGCCAATCCCTTCTTCGATCTCTGCCCGCCTGCGCTGCAACTCCCGCTCGTCGCACTGGCGACGGTCGCGACCGTGATCGCAAGCCAGTCGATCATCACTGGCGCCTTCTCGATGACACGGCAGGCCATCCAGCTCGGGCTGCTGCCGCGCATCCATATTTTGCAAACCTCGGAGGAAAGCTACGGACAAATCTACGTCGGCTTCGTGAATTGGGCCTTGATGGCGCTTACGTTGATCCTGACCATCACGTTCCGCTCGTCCGACAATCTCGCCGCGGCGTTCGGCATCGCCGTCTCATTGACGATGCTGCTCACGAGCGTCCTGATGTTCATCGCGATGCGCGAGGTGTGGCGATGGAGCCTGTCGCTGAGCCTCGCCATGGCGGGGCTTTTCGTCGTTGTCGACGGCTCCTTCGTCGCCGCCAATCTGGTGAAGTTCTTCGAGGGCGGTTGGATCCCGCTGGTGGTGGCGTCCGTCCTATTCTTTTTGATGACTTGCTGGGCCGACGGTTACGCGGCCGTGCGCCGCGCACTGGAAAGCGGCACTTTTCCTGTCGACGATTTTATCGCGAAATACCAGGACAAACCGCGCGTGAAAGGAACGGCCGTCTATCTCGCCGGCCGTAACGACGTTGTTCCGGTGTCGCTTCTGCAAAACCTAAAACATAACAAGGTGTTGCACGAGCGCATCATGCTTCTGCATGTCACAACCGAACACGTCCCGCGCGTCAATTCTGCTCGGCGCGTCGATGATACGGAGCTCGCCAAAGACTTCCATTCATTGACGGTTCGTTATGGCTTTATGGAACAGCCCAATATCCCGCGCGCGCTGCTCCTCGAATCGGTCGGGTGTCCATTCAGCTTCAATATGGCGGAAACCTCGTTCTTTATCGGACGACCCGTGATTGTCGCTATCGGTCCATCAAAATGGCAGCGCCTGAAGATACGCATTTTCAAATTCATGCATCGGAATGCGTTGCCGGCGACCGAATTTTTCCAGATCCCCGCCGGCCGCGTTATCGAATTAGGAGGAGAGGTCGAAATTTAATGAATAAGGAGAGGATACGCTACGACTCATGTCCGCCTTTGATGCTGTGGGCGGCTCTCCACCGCTGCGGAAGGCCCTTTTTCCTGAAAAAGGGGATGCTGCACGATCTGTTCAAAACGGCACGTTAAGCGGAATGGAACTGGAAAAGGTGGTGGCGGCCGCACCCATAGGCACTCAGCGGTGCGACGAAGCATAACGATTTGTCCTATTTGAAGTTTAGTCCGTTTGGTACGATGCGGACCCGAGCAAAACGATGCTGTCAGGGACAGCCGCGCCAGAACGTCGAAGGCCGCCTCCAGAGGCGCCTAGCGATGATCGTAGGCAATGCCGCGGGAGCATGACAAAGTGTGGGGTGCGCCAAATGCCGGCGACTGTATTCCCGTAGAGGTCGCCTGTGCCGCCCCACACTTTGTCATGCTCCCTGGCTTGGATGCGTCATCGGCGGCAAACTTTTACGGTCTTATGTAGCAGCCACCACC
>PLZT01000216.1 GCA_003152255.1 Methylocystaceae bacterium
AAATCAATATCTTACGCTACATCCGTCAGCCCAAAATCAAGCCCCCGGTGAATAAGACGGGTTAGCACCCAAGCACCCCGCCAGTTGGTGAAGTCGGGTTAGCGATGGATTACATTGAGGTAAGCGCGATGCCAGGAACGCACTCCACCACCGCGCTTAAGCGCCTGTCCCGCATGCGCGAGATGTTCGAGGCGGAGCAAGCCGTTCTCGCGGAGGACTACGAGCACTTCACGCGGCCTCAATCGCCAGCGACGATCCCGGATGCTCCCACTCGCCCGAATAAAGCTGGGCATAGGTCGGCGAAACCGACCTCGCCGCAAGACCGAGAGCGGAATTGAATGCCGTCATCGGATAAAAGCGACGATTGAAGCGGAAAACATATTCGTTGAGATAGGCTTGCAGGTGCTGGGGCTCGATCCGTCCATGATGCGTGCCGAGCAGCCACGTCTTCAAATTCGAGAAGACGAGATGGATCATCGGCAAATGCGCTTCCGCCTTCTCGGGATCGCCCGCCAACACAAGCGGCTGATGGTCGAAGCCGAGATCGGCAAGTTCGCTGTAGCTCGGCGCGCCGTCCGTCATGATCATCGCTCCCATCGCGATATTGCCGCGCACGAAGGAAACAAGTGTAGCGGCGCTCTTGTCGGGAACAGCCTGCAAGCGCAACCGCCCCGCATAGACCTTGCGTTTGGACGGCACGCCGCCGCGATGCGCGTCGCGTCCGGCACCCGCCTCTTCCGGCTTGCGCGTGCGGACTTCAACCGCGCCGACGACGGTGACCTTGTGATGCACGCCACGGCCTTCGCCGCGCGTCTTGCCGCCGACAAGGCATTCGTCGATCTCGACGGGATGCTCTCCGCCGATTGTGTCGCGCTCGGGCCTCACCATGCCCGCGCGGAGCTTGTGAAGCAGCGTGAACGCCGTCTCGTAGCGCGACAGATCCAACTGCCGCTGGAATTGCAGAGCCGACATGCCCGGCGTCTGCGTCGTCAGCAGATAAGCGGCCCAGAACCATGTCGACAGCGGTGTGTGGCTCGACTGCATGACCGTTCCCACGGTCAGCGACGTGTTCTTTTTGCAGGCCCGGCAGCGCAGCACCACCGACGACCGGCTCGGGAACCGATAGGGCTCTTCCTGATGGCCGCAATGGGCGCAAACAAAACCTGCGGGCCAGCGCAGATGTTCGAGATAGGCCGCGCACGCCGCGTCATCGGGGAAAACCCGTTGAAACTCAGGCAAGGAAGCGGGAAAGCCTCGTATCTCCATGCCCTGAAAAATAGATCAGGTGGTGGGGTTTGGCAATAAACCGGATAAGCATGCCTCATACCGTCTGTTCTGCGGAAAATGAGGGCTTTGGGCGGCACGATTGGATAAGCGTTTATGCTTCGTCCAATGAAGCGTACAAAAAATTACAAACCTTGCGCTGCCCTCAAAATCCGTTCAGCTCGAATGATTCAACATGCGGCATAGGCCAGGGGCGCGCGCCCGCATAACGGGCGCCCCATGCTATCGCCAACGGCGACGAAGCCGCGTGCCGCGTCTCCGCCCATGCGGGTGACGCCAGGTCGCGCAAAACGCTTCGCGGTCTATCGCTATCACCCCTTCAGGTCGCGATCTCTTTTGCCTTTCCCTTCGCTAACGCGTAGCGCGGCATTCGAGTTTTTATACAGTCCCGCAAAGCGGGACGCTATTGCACCAAGACACGCGCTGCAGGCGCGCAACATGATCGTCCTATGCCCCCAATCGTATCGACGTGCTCAAGCGGTCAACCGCGCTATGCGCGGTCCTTCACCTTGTTGCGGCGCTTCGCGTGACCTGCCTTGCGCGCGTCGATGACGCCGGAGCCGTCGGGATGAGGAACGTCTTTTTAGAGCTTCGTCTCCGCTGCGCGGCGTCGAACAAGGAACATTTCTTTTAGGGCGGCGTGTCAACTCAATAACATATTGTTATTATTGGCTTATATCGCTGTTTTTGATGGACAAATCAGTAGAAAGACCCTAAAATGGGGACAGTCAAAAGATGCTTACAAGAGAGCCCCAAAATGAGCGACGAACAGATTATCAAAAGCGCGATTGCAGCCGTCGACCTCTATATCGAAAGCTTGAAAACGAGCATGAGCCCCGCCGCCGAAATGGGCGGGATTGAAGAATTGCGCGACCTGTTCGCAATCTCGGGGCTCACGTCCGAGGATTATGTTCTCTACAGCGTTTCCGAACTGATCCGGCGCGTTATCGGCTGGCCCGAACAGCGCCGCGAAAACTTCGACAGAGCCGGATTGCAACAAGCCGCCGTCACGATCACGCGCGCGCTGGAAAACATGCTCGCCACCTGAATTCACAACGGGCCGTGCATTTGGCCCGCAACGCCTTCGTCCCCGTCAAATCGTTTTGGAGAGAGTTATGACCATCAACAAGCAACCGACCAAGAAAGCCGCCACGAAGACCATCGCCGCCAAGAAGGCGACAGGATCGAGCGCGAAGAAGACCGCGCCCGCGATCATTGCGGCCAACAGCGGCGACGAGCGCATCATGGTTCCACTGCGCTTGCTCACGCCCTCGAAAGACAATGTGCGCCGCTTTACCAGCGAGGCCGGGATCGAGGAACTTTGCGCCAATATCGCCGCGATGGGCCTGTTGCAAAATCTCACGGGGCGATGGCTGGCGAAGGGCAAGTTCGAGATCGAGGCGGGAGCCCGACGCTTGCGCGCGCTAAAGGAGTTGGCGAAGCGCGGCGCCGTCATCGAGCCCGAGGGCGTGAAGGTGACGCTCGATTATCTTGTGCCGCTTTTGGTGAAGGGGGCGGATCACAACGCAACCGAGCTTTCGCTGTCCGAAAACATCGTACGCGAGAATATGCATGCCGCCGACGAGGTAGAGGCGTTTCGCAAGTTGATTGACGACGACGGCATGACCCCGGAACAGGTCGGCGACCGTTTCGGCAAATCTCACATGACCATCAGGCGGCGCGTGAAGCTGGCGAAGGTTTCGCCGCGCATCATGGAGACGTTTCGCACGGGTGGCGTGACCTTGCAGCAGATGGAGGCTTTCGCCCTGTCCGACGATCACGCCGCGCAGGAGGCCGCCTTCGACGGTCTGGCGACCTATAACCGGACACCGGAGGCCATTCGCGCGCAGCTCTCGAAAGAGAAAATCGTCGCCAGTCACCGCCTTGCGCAATTTGTCGGGGTGGAGGCTTACCAGCAGGCCGGCGGAGCGATCACCCGGGATTTGTTCTCGCAGGATGACGAAGACGCAATTTTCCTCGACGACAAGCCGCTCGTTGTGACGCTCGCGACCCGGAAGCTTGAAGCTATCGCCGAGCAGACGCGCGCCGCCGAGGGGTGGAAATGGGCCGAGGCCTATCTGTCCGAGCAGGAGAGCCGCACCGGATATTCTCGCCTCGCCACCTTCGAGCGCGAGCAGACCCCCGCCGAGCAGGAAGAGCTTGCGGCGCTTGCGGACTATTTGGCCGAAAACGAGGGCGCCTTTGAGGCCGGCGCCTTGCTGGAAGACGAGGCGAAGGAATTCGAGGCCATGAGCGAGCGGCAGGACGAAATCACCGACGCCTGCATCGTGTTCTTGCCCGACGAAATCCCGCTCGCGGGCGTTGTGGCGGCGCTGGGCTATGATGGCCAGCCGGTGATCAAACGCGGCCTCTATCGCAAGGACGAGGCCCACGAACTCGCGGCCCTGCAGCGCGCCCGCCAAGCCGCCGCGCGCGAGGAGAACGAAGCGGCCGGTCTTGGAGAACAGAGCGGCGAGGGCGAACAGGAAGGGCAGGGCGCGGCCTACAGCGTCGCCGCCCCGGTTGAAATCGAGCCGGAAGGCTACAGCCAGGCCCTCACCGAGGATTTGACGATATTGCGCACCAAGGCGCTTGCGCTCGAATTGAGCCGGCAGCCTACCGTCGCGCTTGTGGTCATCGTCCACAAGCTGGCGGAGACCGCCTTTTATCGCGGCGGATGCGGCAAGGCCCCGGATTGGAGCGGCGCAGGCTCTTGCTTGCAGATTGCCGCGCAGTCTCACGACAAGCGGCAGGCGACGCCGGACGAGGACAATGACGCCGCCTTTGTCGCCTTCGACGAACGCCACACCGCCTTAACCTCACGCCTTCCCAACCGCTACGCCGAGCTTTGGCCGTGGTTGATCGAGCAGGACGAGGCGACCTTGCGGGAATTGCTGGCCTTTTGCGTGGCGTCAGAGATCGAGGCCAGCTACCGCGACACGCGCGGCGCGCAGATTGTTCATTCCGACCAAATCGCCGCCGCCCTGAATTTCGACATGGCGCCGCATTGGCGGGTTTCGAAAGGTTTCCTCGCGCGGGTCAGTAAGAAGACGATAGCCGGCGCGGCGACCGAAGCCGGATGCTCGCCCGACGCCATTAAGGCGATTGGCGCGGCCCCCAAGAGCGACGCGGTGACAATCGCACTGGACGCGATGAAGGACCGGGCTTGGCTTCCCCCGATGCTCCGCGGGCGGCTGGCGATCGTCGCCGCCGATCCGCAGGGCGACGACGCCGGCGAAGAACCCTTGCTGGTCGCATAAGCCCCACCGGGCCGCGCATCGCATCGGCGCGGCCCGCTCGCTCTCCCGACAAAGGTTTTGATTATTATGGCGAAACTCACGAAGGCGCGGCGCAATGCCCATGCCGAGGCCGAGGCGATCTTGACCAAGGACAAGATCACCGACGACGAGCGGGACTTTGTCTTTCAAAATTGGCACGAGGGGGCGACCCATGAGAACGGCGGGGCAGGCGCGTTTTTCACACCCTTCGACTTGGCTTGCGACTTCGCGCTGGACGGGGCAGGGCGGCGCGTCATCGACCTTTGCGCGGGAATTGGCGTCTTGTCCTACATCATCCACCGGCGCAGCCAGTGGGGCGAGGGCCTCGCCGAGCTGACATGCGTCGAAATAAACCCGCGCTATTTCGAAGTCGGGCGCAAGCTGTTGCCGGAGGCGCGTTGGATCAATGCCGACGTGTTTGATTGGCGAACCCTGGACCTTGGCCGCTATGACGTGGCGATCGCCAACCCGCCATTCGGGCGCGTCAAACGTTCAGGCGACGCGCCGCGCTATCGCGGCCCCGAGTTTGAATTGCACGTGATGGACATCGCGCGCGAACTCGCGGAGCGCGGCGCGTTCATCGTGCCGCAAGAATCGGCGAGCTTTCGCTATTCGGGGCGCCCCTATTTCGACCGTCGCGCCGAAGGGCGAGCCGTCGAATTCGAGCGCCTGACTGGCGTCAGGATGGACACCGGCGCGGGCGTCGACACCAGCTTTCACCGCGACGGCTGGAAGGACGGCGCGCCCCTTTGCGAAATCGTTTGCATCGACTTCGACGAGGCGCGCGAGCGCGAGGCGACCGAAAGCCGTCGCCTTGACGCCTATGCTCCCCCGCGAACGATCCAGCCCGCCGCGCAACTCGCATTTCTGCTTTGAGACAGGGAGGCGAGCGAGTGGCTCGCCCGGGGGAACCCCGCGCCGCGTTCCCCTCGACCCTTCCCCACCCGCGCCGTCTTTTCAAGACGGCGCCGCCCGGCTTGTTCCGGCTCCCGGCGCCATCGTCGGTCGCAACAGTCGCCGCCCGCGCGCTTCTCCCCACGCGCGGGCGTCTTTGCCTTTTGCCATCTTCTTGTGCAGGACTACGCGCCATGCAGATCAAAGCCGAGGCCGTCGCGAAAATCCTTGGAGGGCGACGGGTAAGCGGCGGCTTCCTATGCCACTGCCCCGTCGCAGCACACGGGAAGGGCAGGGGCGACCTTCACCCCTCCTTGACCATCGCCGATGGCGACCGCGCGCTGCTCTACACCTGTCACGCGGGATGCGACCCGCGCGCCATTCGCGCCGCGATCGACAGGCTCGACTTGACCGGGGAACCGCTTTACGCGCCGGGGCAAAATTCATCTTCCGGGCGCGCAACGCCAAAAACCACCAGCGCGCACGCGCGCGCCCTTTGGCGCGGCGCGCAGCCCGTCGCCGGCACCCTCGCCGAAACCTATCTTCGCGAGCGCGGCTTCGACGAGCCGCCGCCCGCCACGATCCGGTTTTTGTCCCGCTATCGCTATGAGCCGCGCGGAAAATATTTCGCTTGCATGATCGCCGCGATTCAAGCGCCGACGCGCGAGATCGTCGCCGTGCAACTGACGTTTCTCCACTCGGGCGGAAGGCGCAAGGCCGATGTTCTCGAAACACGCCGCACGGTCGGGCCAGCTGGCGAGGGCGTCTTGCGCCTCGCGGCCGTCGCCGAACACATTGGCCTCGCCGAGGGTTTCGAGACGGCTTGGGCCGCGCAGCTCATGCACGAACTGCCTGTTTGGGCTGCCCTTGGAACCAAGCGATATCTCAAGCTCAAACTTCCGAGCGAGGTAAAGCGCGTGACAATCTTCGCGGACCCCGACGCCGACGGCCTGCTTTACGCGGAGAAATTCAGGGAAGCCAACCCCGCGCTTGGCGTCGAAATTGCCACGCCAGGCGCGGGAGCCGGAGATTTCGCGAAGGAATGGCTGACGATCCGCAGCGCCGGAAAGGGTTGAATAAGGCGCCACGAGTTTTCTCTAGCGATGTCGCCGGTGGCTCTCCATAATGCGGTATGGCAGAAGCTCACCCGTTCACATTCAAGATTGAGGCCGACCCATTAAGCGAGCGTCGATTCCGTTGGACGGTTTGCGAGGGGGGCCAAATTCATCTCCGATCCCCACATTCTTATGCGACTCGACGCGAAGCCGAGGCCGAAGCGAACAAGGCGATGTTGAAGTTTGCTAAAACATGGCCCAGCAGCAAATGAACAACGCCCCCAAACGCGCCCGCAATTTGAACCAATGGGCAAAGCGCATGCTCGTTGACCAAATTGAGCGTGCTCCGAAAAGACCTTCGGCTAGTCCGCTGGCGCAGCCCCGACCTCATGCGTCGTCGGCAGCAAGTCTGTCCTTTGAAGCAGAGCGGCCATGCAGCAAGCGTCCCCATGCTACACGGTTTGACCTTGAGCGGAAGCTGACGGAGCGACTGTCGTTGGCATTCCGCGCCCATTGCCGACATAGGGCTTGCTCAGTGGCTTACCCGAAGGGGGCGTCGGAGACTGGCGCGGCCGTTTTCGGTAATGCAAGACACGGACTGTGGAAATCAGGGAATTTTGCCGCGTAGACAAGGTCGGTGGTCGATCTTATGACTTTCGTCACGAAGCGGCGGATGACGGACTGGTTCTAGGCGGGGTAACAAAGACTTGGAACGAGAAACAGAGAAGGTTGGCGCGCACGACCAGCGTCGGCAGGGGGACATATTCCGGATCGAGTATCCCAATGGCGCGGCGGCCGGGCCTACCCTAGGATTAGTGATCAATGCGGACTGCGATCTTGCCAACGAGAAGACGGATGGCGTGATCGCCTATCTGCCGATCTATACGTTTCGGGAGTATTTCGATGGCTTCTGGGCAGGAACCTATCTGCACGAAGTCGCCGCTGTTGCCGCCCGGAAAGTGCTCGATATCGTTCAGGCCGACGACGCCGAGGCCGAGGACTTGCAAAAATGGCTTCTCTCGACGTCGACGGAGAGAGTGATGGCGAAGATCGCGACGCTTGAGCACGTAAAGAATTCCCAACACGCGGAGCTTGAAGGCCATCTTAGACGGATGCGGACTTGCGTAGACAAGGATCGATCTCCGCTCGAGCGATTTGGTGCACTGTGCCAACTCGACAAGAATCCGGCTTTGGCTGTGAAGAAACAGATCGTTGCAGCGAAGAAGGCGATGGGCGACGGACACTTCTTCATTAGCGATCTCGTCGGTCATGCCGAAGTGGGCTTCGTCATCCGCATGAGGCGTATTTACACGATCCCCGAGGATCTCTATTTCACCTCCGTCGCCAGTCAGCGCTCGCTTAGCGATGGGAAGAGCATCACTGCCACGCGGTTCGCACGCCTCACACCGCTTTATCGATTCAAGATCGCCCAGCTGTTCGCCCATCAATATTCGCGCATCGGGCTCCCTGACGAAATCACCGGACTCAGCGAGCTCGCAATCGATCTCCTCGTGTCTCACATTTCTCAGGTAGCATGATGAACTCGCTCGTCTTCACATCGACAGCTCTGTTTCGCCTTTCGCAATTCTCGATTTCGTCCGATTGGTTCGCGAATTTTGACCTGCCCAAGCACACAGCTGGGTTGAAGCGTGTCCAGATCGGTGAGGCGGTCTATATCATCGAGGCCGACCTCGATCGGGAGGATGTGCCGATCATCGTGATCAATCTCGACCCCACACACGGCATTTTTAGCGATCCAGACAACTGTGCCAACACCTTGGACCGTATAATTACCGTTGCGCGTTCGGTGTTCACCGAGAGCGTCGTGGTTCCCACCGGCTGGCGCAAGCATCAAGAGGGGAGTCTGTTCTCGATCCAGGCTCCGTCACGGGAGAGAAATTGGCGCGCGCGCCTGCATTTCAATACGCGGCCACGCGGCAACGGGGATCTCTTCGCCTTCCAAGGGACGGCCGAAATTATCGACTTCGACCGGCTGGACAGTGATCTGGAGCGTTATGACACCGCGCGCCGGACGCTTATCGATGCCATCCTGACTGCTCCTGCTGAATTGGCCGAAGAGTCACGGGCCGGAATCACCTTGAGCCAGCGTCTGCCGCAGGGCTTTGTCCAGGGTGCGAGCCTCGAACAGTGGTACAAATCTAAGCTGACGACCGAACAGCGCAGCTTTGTCGACAAGAAGCATGATGGACCTGTGCGTTTGCGCGGATCGGCTGGCACCGGCAAGACATTGTCGCTGGTTATCAAATTTCTGCGGGATGCGGCGATCGCCGAAGGGCGCAAGGAGCCTATAAAGCTGGGATTCCTCACTCATAGCTTCGCCTCGGTCGATTTGGTTACGGCGATCGGCGAAAGCTTGGACCCAGTCGGGCTCTTGTACGGAAAGGGCAAGTTTGCGCGTCTTGAGGTGCGCACACTTTACGACCTAGCGCACAAAAACCTCAATTTTGAGTTGGACCAGCTCGAACCGCTATCGCTCGATGGACGGGAAGGACGGCGTCTCCAGGCCGAACTCATCGAGTCGGTTCTGGTGGAGATCAGCCGATCCAAAATACTGTCGCTGCAGTTCGATGAGATCACGCCTGCACTGCATGCTCGCTGGCAATCCTCGGTCGATGGGTCCGATAAGCGGTTGGTCGGCGAGATTATGAACGAGTTCGCGAGCGTGCTCGATGCTGAAGGCATTCGGGCGGGCGAGGAAAAAGGCGAGGGCTACGCCAAGGGCGCGAGCCCGCGCCCCACGTGGCTAATGGCCTTGCCGATAGAGGTCGACCGACGTTTCATTCTCGAGGTCCATCGGCGTTATCGAAAGCTGCTGGGAGACATGAACACGCTCAGCGTCGACCAAATGGTGGGCGACTTCAACTCCTTCCTGAACTCCAACCGCTGGGATCGCATTCGAAGCCGCGATGGCTATGACGTGCTCTTTATAGACGAGCTCCACCTGTTCACGTCAATCGAGCGACAGACGCTTCACAAGCTCATCCGACGCAATGTCGAGGATGATGGCACGCCGCGACGGCCCCCAATCTTCATGGCCTATGATCTTAAACAGAGCCCGCGCGACACGTTTGCGCAATATTGCGAGCCAGATCACAATTTGTTTGGTGTCGCGACGGGACTTCAGAATTCTGAACTGGTGAAACTCGAACGGGTCTTCCGTTATACGCCCCAAATCGCGGACTTCATGGCCGATTTAGACGCGACATTTCCCGCGATGGACATTCCAGGCGAATGGGATGCCTATGCCGGCAAGGCCGAGCTCGAGGACGGCTTGGTGCCCGAGCTTATCGTTTTCAAGGATGAAGTGTCCTTGTTTAAAACGATCTTCAAGGAAGCGGAGAAAGTGGCACGGTCGGTCAATGGCGGTGGCCGGCGGGTGGCCGTCCTGTGTGTGAGCGAGGAACAGTTCGACCGGTATACGTTGGCCGCGAGCGGCCAATACGCGGGACGCCATATCGCGATTACGAGTCGCGAACCGTCTTCTGAGCTGCGACATGCCGGCAAGCGCTTCATCCTGAGCATGCCCGAATATGTTGCTGGCCTGCAGTTCGACACCGTATTCCTCATCCACGTGGACGCGGCCGAGGCACCGATCGATGCTGGCGACGGGATCAGACGCCGGTTCATCTCGAATATCTATTTGGGATCGAGCCGCGCTGAACAGACGCTGAAGATCAGCGCCTGTTTGACCCGCGGCGGAGCATCCGACATTCTCGACATGGCGCTTGATCGGAAGAGCCTGCGACAAGTCACGCTCCCGACAAGCTGAGGGTCATTGAATCGGCCAATGATGGGTCGCACATACGAAGGCCTTGAATGACCGCTCCTGGCGCGTCACCGACCGCTGTCGTACCGCCAGCATTATGTCCGCCCACCGGGGTGACTCGACAGTGCGGCCCGCGTCCCGAGATCAGCGAGTTTGGGGCTTCGCGGAATTTCAAACCCGCCGCCATCAACCAGTTTGCACAGCGCGGCAGAAATGATAGAAATGCGGATTAACTATTTGATATAATTGACATTATAGTTCCATAATCGATATTATGCGAATCNNAAAAAAAAAAAAAAAAAAAAACGACAACGACAACGACACGACGACATGACAGACCTTTTACCCCGCTCGGAGGTGGCGGGTCGATTCGATTTTCGGCTGCTTGGCGCCCTTCTCAGCCATTCACGACTTCCGGCGTGTTTCCCTAAAGCTGCCGTCGCTGAAGCGGCCAGGCTCGCTCAATCGTGCTCTGGGGAGTCAGGATCCGCCCACGAGACCGCGCGGTAGCGGAAGCCGCGGCTGGTGCGCTGTTCGCATGCGAAGCCGGCCCATTTGAGATCGGGCGCGAGGTACGGATCGTCGGCCAGCAAGTAGCGGGCGTCTCCGTGCAGCAGCTGGACGAGATAGCGCTGGTTGACCACCCGCGCCACCTCTTCGGGAACAGCGTGATTGCTGAAGCCCGGCGGACCGCCGACGACGATGAATGCGCCCCAATGCCGGTCGAGGGTCAGCCACCAAGTCCGAAGCGAATTAAACATTGCCCCGAACACCGACTCCTGGCCTGGATGTGAGACCATCAGGGTCGGATTGGTCGAGGACCGAAAGGGAATGGGCGACTGACAGACCATGACGTTGATCGCATGCGCATCCTCCGGGAGCATCGTGTCGAGCACGGCCTCGCGGAACAGGCGGTGCGCGCCGCCGGGCGTCTCCGCTAGCCATTGGTGCATCTCGGACTCCTCGTCCGCTAGACTGTCGAGCTCTCCGGCCTGGAAGCGCGCGTGCTCGGCTTCAATGAACCGCAGCATGTTAAAATTGCGGCGCTGCAGATGGCGGGCGAAGCTGTAGATTGACAGGCCGTCGGTCGCATCGAGACTGGCGAAATTTTCGCTGACGATCTTCAACCAGGTCGTGCCGTTCGTAAAAGGAGTCTCGATGACCTTGTTGACATGGTCCTCAATCGAGCCCGGCTCGCCGTCCTCGACATAATCGTGTAGGCCCTCCTCGTAACCGATTCGGTCGATCGACTTGCGCGCCGCGACGAGTATGTCGCGATGGCGCTCCACGACCATGACCTTGTTCTCGTCGTCGGCGCACACGAAGCGCCGAAGGTAGAATTGCGGGACATAGTGATGGCGCTTCGGCGCGTTAGTAACCACGATGGCGCCTCCAATCCTTGTCAGCGCTGACGCGGTCCACCCGCTCGCGAGCCGCCACCGCCAGTTCTTCGAACCGCGGTAAGTCTTCGATGAGCTCGCAGTTCTCCGGGTTCTCGAGCCGGTAGCGCGCATTCTGGGGAATGCCAGCGAACAGCTCGATGGCACTCAAATAGCGCGGATGCAGCCACAGGTACTTGGCCGCGACCCGCGGATCCTCATGCGTCAAGCCGACCCGCAGCAGGCTGCTCATCGTCGCGAGATAGCCGGGATAGCCGACATCATCCACACCCGTGACCTCCACCACCGCCTTCCAAGAGGTATAGTCGATGAAGAGCTGTCCGTCGGTGTCCTCCGCGATGAACCCACGAACATATTCCTCTTCCTCGTCAGCGCTATGATGCTCGCTCCGCTGACGACGGGCGAGAGCGAGAACCTCCGGATCGATGATCACGCGCGGATGGCAGGCGACCTTGGACTCCATCTCATAGGCCTTGACCATCGCGGGCCCGACGACATGGCGAGAAGTGTGGTGAAGGTCACCGATCGTAACGGCGCCTCTTACCAGGAAGCCGCGGTCCACCAGCGAGATCACGGTGAGCGCAATCGAGTTGATCATCCAGAAGACGCCTGATCGCTCCGTGACGCGATAAGACATTACAACTGAATCCGAGAATTGCGTGACGCGCTGGCTCTCGAAGATGCTGGCCTCGCCTAGCCGGCCGATCTCGTCCATCGCCGCTATAAGCCGCTCCAGCCCGGCGGGATTGTGCTCTGTCGCGGCGACCACCTCCTTGAAACCGAGGAAGTCGATGAACAGGATGAGCCGACGCTCATACGACGGCCTGCTGGGGCGGCGGCGCGGAAGTTTAGCCAAGGTTCGTGTCCACATAGCCAGAGGGGTAGCCCCGCCCCATCGCAACGAAGCATGGATCGCCCTCGCTATGAACCGCGAGGAGATACTTGGGGCCGAGCGGCTCACGGGTGTAGAGGTCGAACACCTTCTTGTCGAACGGGCCTCCCTGCAGGCGGCCATAGGTCGCGACCACCGCCTCGGCCGCAGAATAACCGTGCCGGGAATGCACGATCGGCATCGCGATCTCTAGCACGCGCGGCGTACCGATGCTTTTGAGAAGTAGTTGAAGGTCGGGATCGCGTTGCCAGAAATAAGCTGATTCGCCACCCCAGCTCTCGAGCAGCGGCTCGACGCTACTGCCTTCGACGTAGACGGGGTGGGACACCATCCAAAACTTGTTCGAGCGCGAGCCCAACTGCTCCGACTGATACGGACTGTCCGCGAATAGGCGCTCGGCGACCTCTTGGCTGAAGGTTCCTGCATCGACCTGCCCGGCGAGGCGCGCGCGGAAGTTGTCGAGCGTCGAGGGATAGATGCCACCGCGCAGCATGGCATCGACCTCGGCATCGGTCATGCGGGTGTAGTGCCAAGCGCGGATAGTCCGCTGCTCCATCAGCCGCGTGATATGCTCGGTGACGCCGATGAATTCGCCAGCGTACGGGTTCTCGGGATAGGGCATCGTACGGTCCGACGCCTCGCGTTCAAGCCATTGGCGACGCGACCAGATAGTCCCAGATGAGGTCCGCGTGCGTCTCGAGATCACCGCGCAATTCGTCGTCGAACGTCTCCATATTCCAGACGTCGATGATCGCCGACATGCCCACGCTGATTTCCACGCTCCCGCCTCTTCCCCTTCCAATTCACAATTCACAATTCACAATTCACAATTCACAATTCACACAGCAAGCGGAACCTCCACCTTACCAGACCAATCCGGTGGCAGCTAATGTACTGCCGAAATCCGGAAGCGGTCTGATACCATTTCCGGCTGATTAGTTCGCGTTGGCGATTTTTGGCCACCAGTGAAAGCCGGCGCGGCTCTTGATGACGTCGCGTTCGTTGGCGAGAGCGCCGCATCTCTTGCCGATGATCTCGTCGAGTTCGTGGATTGTTTCGACATGCTTGTTGACGATGGGGTCGTCGACCAGGGCCCACAGGGTCTCCGCCGGCTGTAGTTCGGGCGTATAGGGCGGGAGAAAAACCAGCCTTACGCCCTCTGGAATGTTTAGGCCCGCTTCGCCATGCCATCCGGCGTTGTCGAGGACGAGAATGATGGTTCTATGAAGGCCAGCGCCGGCCTCGCGTGCGAAGGTTTCGAGCAGCGCCTCGAAGAACGGCTTCGAGACGCCGTCATGCACATACCAGAAGGTCTCGCCGCTCGCGGGCGACACGAAGGCGGTGACGTAGAGCCAGTCGAAACGATGATGCCCTGGCGCGATCGGGCGTTCGCCGATCGGCGCCCAGACTCGCCGCGTAACCGGCTTCAGGCCGAGCCGATGCTCGTCGCTCGCGAAGACCTCGACCGACCGTTCGGGATGTTTCGCGGCTTCCTCGGTGACGGCGTCCGACAGCTTTTTTTGAACGCCGCCGCCTCTTCGGGCGAAGCGGACTTCGGATTTTTCGGACGCGGCGTTTGGATCGACATGCCGCAGGCCTTCAACGCCTCCCAGCCACGTTGGACGGCGACCCGCTCCAGCCCCAGTTCGCGCGCGATGAAAGCGGCGACCTTGGCGCTCGTCTACAAGCCGCCATGGTCCGGCGGCTCCTTCAAGCGAACACGAAGCTTGTCGAGAACCTCGGGCTTCAACACGCTCGCCGTCGCGCCGTTGCGACGGCGTAGATCGCCCGAGGATTCCGGGCCTTCCGCGTTGTAGCGCACGACGAGCTGCTCAATCCAGCGGCAACCAAACGAGGTCATCTCCGCGACTTCGCCGACGCTGTGTCCCTTGGCCAGAAGCCAGATCGTCTGAAAATGCCGCGCCTCGCAAACGTCGGCGCTCGAAACATACCGATCACGCAACGCTTCGACGCTCAAATGCGCGGCTATCATCGTCATGGTTCGCCCCTTCGCGATTCATGGCGACCAAGCTTAACTGCTTCGATTCCGGAAAGGAATCCCGCTGCCGCGAGCCAGTCAGCCGGAAACCGTATCACTTTGATAACCGAGGCCGCATTGCGGCGACTTCGCCCTGAACCCATCTTAACAATGGGGCCGGTGCGGGTCACCAGTTTTAGAGGCGTGACGCGCAAGATGCGGGTGGTTGGAACAGTCGCCAAACCGCACATACGCATAGGGAGGGCGCGATGTACAGGAAAATTCTCACGACGATAGATTTGAGCGAAGCGGAGATGACCCAAAAGGAGATTGTCGCGGCTCTGGAAATCGCGAAGATCGAGAAGGCGCAGCTTCGCCTCGTTAATGTGCAGTCGATGATGCCTTTGGCCTTCATGGATATGGATTATGTGCCGGTGGATTTAGTCGCCCAGCTGCGCGAGCGCGTGGGGACCGAATTGGCCAGGGTGTGGTTGCCCATGACGACAGACGCCGCTGCTCAGCTGTGCCATTTTAGCGGATGCGCTGACCGAGATCGTCGATTTGGCGACGGGCGGCGAAAAGAAAGTGTCGGCGCCGCCGGCCGAAGTCCTGGCGCGGGCAGGGGACATCGCCGCCGAAGCGCTGGCGGTCGCCGCGACTTACGGTCGCTTGCCGCCGTTTGCCCAGGCCGCCGAGACGCGGGACGACGCGGCGGATTCCGCTACGCCGGCGTCGCCGTGACGGCGCTTTAACGGTTTGTTAACCATGAAACCGCCGGGGGCGTCGGGCGAAAAAGGCGTCCGATAATCCGCTCTTATCGGACATGATTCGGAAGCCGCGCGACGCCGGGCGAATAACGCGCGTTTGATCGGTGGACGGCCTTTTCAGGCGTCGGATTTTGCCGGCCAGGACTCTGTCGGAGAGCCGAAATTTGTGGGATTCAAGGCTCCGTGTCGGAGAGCCGGAATTTGTGGGACTCAAGGCTCTGAGCGGCCGGAGCGTGCATAATTTCGGGATTCCGATTCACAATTTGTGGGACAAAAAGCTCCGAAATTTATGGGATTCGAGCATAATTTATGGAACTGCGTCGCAAGCCGACCCCTTCTCGGCTGGCCCGCGGTGAATTTCGCGGCGGACTCGGAGGCCAGTAGGCGGCGCAAATGGGCATCGATGCGCCTGCGCGTCGCCTGGGGCCACGACCTCAAAGCTCGGCGTAGGCTCGCGTGCCCTTCGTCGTCGGCCACCGCCAACGCCGCGGCCGCGCGCTCGACCGGGTTTTCGGTCAGGCGCGCCACCGCGACGGCCAAGGCGTAGGTCTGCAACAGCGAGCCGCGCGCGAGGGCGTCGAGCCCCGGGCGAACTGGCTTGGCGAGAACGGGCGCGAAGCGATCATATTCAGGCGCGACAACGAGCAGGGCCTGTCGGGCGATCGGCCGAGTCAGAAACGCATGGTTGGCGCGGCGCGCTTCCAGCGAAAGGCGCGGCTGCTCCGCCAGGGACGGCGGCGACGCGCGACGATAGGGCGCGGTCAGGAATTGCAGCAAATCCGGGACCGTCGGCGAACCCGTCTTTCCGCTGGGGTCGCTGTCCTCGGCCCAGGCCGCCAGCCGAGCGGCGCCGCGCCTAGCCAGCGGATCAAGGCGTTCGAGAACGCTTTCGGGAAGAAAACTCTCCATCGGCCGTTTTTCGCGCGCCCGCAGCCGGACGCCATGCGCCGAACACCAAAAGGTCCAGGGCAGCGCCGCGTCCTTCCGGCCGATCGCCGGAGTCTGGGCGCAGCGCGGGCAGAAGTATCTGGCGCTGGGCGCGATCATGAAACGGGCGTGTGGCGCCAGGGTCGCGAAGGTCATCGCGTCGATCGAAGACGCGCTCAGCCCGGTGCGCGCCGCGATCAAGGCCCCCTCTTCCATCGACAAGCCCTTTTCGAGCGCCGGCGCCGACGATCCCGCGAGCCCAAAATGAGCGACGAGCGCGCTCGTCGACAAGCCATAAATCCGCGCGATCCGGGACAGCCATGACGACAGGCGCTCCTCGGCCGCCGGGCGCGGCGCGACCGGCAAGAGCAGGGCGAGCGCCGCCGGGGTCAAACCGCCTCGCCCAGAAGCTGCGAGGTCGCCTTCGCGTCCTCGAAATCGGTTCCCATGATCCGTTCCTCGCCGCTCACGACCGCGACGACGGCCAACCGCGTCATCAGCGAGAAGATCGCGGCCGTGACGCCACCCGTCGCCTCGAGGATCCGCTTGAGCGCGCGCTCGCCGATCTCGCTTTCCCGACGCAACGGCAAGGTGCGCTGCAAACTTCCGATCAGCGCCGCGAAATCCTGGTCGTTCCGCCAGGGCGGAAGCGCGATGGCCTCGAAGCGGCGCACGAGCTGATCGTCGGTCCTGAGCGCGTTGCGGGCCTGCTGAGTGCCGACGCACACGAGCGGGATGCGCAGTTCGTTGCCCAGAAACCGCAGCATGTTCAGGAAGCGCGCCTGCTCGCGCACCGTGCCCGCCTGCAGACTATGCACTTCGTCGATGACCAGCATGCCCGGCCGCGCTTCCTCCAGCACGCGCAGCGCCACGTTTTCCAGCGCGCCCAGCGTGGGTCGGGTCGGCTCCGGCGCGCCGATCGCCGCTAGGAGCCGCTTGTAAAACCTCGCTTCATCCGGCCCCGACACCATCTGGACGACCACGACCGGCATGCGCTTGAGCCCATTGACGGCGTCATAATGGGTGGGGTGATCGCGCGCGAATTTTTCGACGATCATTGTCTTGCCCATGCCGGACTCGCCGACGATCAGGAGGTTGGGCATGCGGGCCCGCTGAGGAAACGCGATCAGGTCCTCGAGCATCGCCAGCGCCTGTTGCGCCCGCGGGTAGTTGATCCACCGGTCCGAGCGAATCCGGCGCAGGCGCTCGTCCGAACTCAGGGCCGCTATCGGGCGGCTCGAGGCGAACAAATGGTCAAAATCCTCAGTCATCCCATTCCTCCACCTCGAAATAGGGCAAGACCAACGGCGTGTCCGCCGCCGGGGGTTCGGCGTCCCGCGAGACCTCGATGGCCTTCGCCAGCGACGATTTGGGTCGGCGCGCCGCGTCGCGCCGCATCGCCTTGGTCGTGCGCGAGGCCTCGTCCACCAACGCGCGCTGGGCGAGGATCGTCGAGAAGATCAACTCCTCGTCGACCGCCCCGCGACCCGCGTCGCGCAAGGACCGCGACGCCGCGCGGTGCTCCCAAAGCGCGATGGAAGGTCGCGTTCGGTCGGCCGGGCGCGCTTCCAGATACCCCTCCCCGACTCGCACGAAGACCACCGAGAGATCGCGCGGATCGTATTTGACGGTGAATTTTTCGGGGCCTCGCCCGAGGTGATGGCGCAGTTCGTCCGACCAATAGCGGATGTGGTGGAGATGCAGACCGTCGCGCCGCAGAACGCGCTGCTCGGCGGGGAGAAAATCGATCAGAAACCGCCTGACATCGCCCGGCATTCGCACCGCGACCTCTCCGATGCGCGCTCGCCAGACCGCCGCCGGCGGCGCCTCGAGCGCCTTATGGATCCGCGCTTGATAGGCCCCTACGATTTCGAGGGCGAAATACGTCTCAAGCTCGCGCAAGGTCATCACCGCTTGCCGCTCCGGATCGAGATCGCCGCGCTCGCGGATGTTGGAAAAATGCGACCCGGGAATGAGATGGACCGCCCCCATCATCGTCCCGATCAGCCGTTCGATATGGCCGCCAAAGCGAGGCGTTCCCGGCGGGCGGTACACGAGATCGACGCCGTGTTCGGCGCAGGCGCGCTCGAAAGCCAAAGCGTGGAATTCGGCGCCGTTGTCGACGTGAATGACGCGGGGTATTCCCCGCGCGGGCCATTCGGCCTCAATCCCCCGAGCCGCGAGCCAACTCGTTTTGTCCATCACCGCATGGGTCAGACAAAGCGCGACCGCCGTCAACGAGGGCGGATCGAGCGAGAGATGGAATCCCATCGCCATCCGCGTGTTGACGTCGATCGCCAGCGTCAGCGTCGGCCGGCCAATGGGAAGTCGCGTGATGGGATCGACGACGGTCACGTCCACCTTGGTGTGGTCCATCTGCACGATCGCCAGCGGCGCGGCCGCCTCCAGCGTTCCCGGCGTCGCCAGAAAAACCGGCTCTGATTTACCTTTGCCTTCGCGCCGTCGGAGCAGCTCAGCCTCGTCGTGGCGATCAAGCCAGCGACGCAGCCGGCGAATGGACGGAACCGCCAATCCGTCGCGCCGACAATCGGCGGCGACCTCGGCCCAGAATCGCGTCAGCGTGGGACGCCGCCGCGTCGCGTAGAAGTCGCGGAAATGCTTCTCGACAATGGTGAGGACATCGGGCGCCAACGGCCGCATCCCGGAATGGGGGCCTCGACGGCGCGGCGCCAGCGCGCTGGTCCGAGCGCCCTCTCGAAATCGCTTCAACCAGCGGAACAGCGTCCCCAAGAACCGCCATGGCGTCGCGTATCTGCTCGCCCGAAGGCCGTTCGGGCAGCGTTGAGAGAATCTCAGCCCGACGTTGCGCGGTCGCCCAGTCCCGCCGATCGATGTTTTCGACATCCATGGACAGCCTTGCCATATCGCTGCAATCTGGTTCCACAAATTACGAATCAAACTCGACGCCAGTCCCAGAAATTGTGAATCAATCCCGAAATTGTGCAATAGGAAAATCATGGGATTTCAATGAGCGAGAGTCCCATAAATTGCGACTATCCGACACGGCTGTTAAGGTTCCGCTTGTCGGAGAGCCGAAATTTGTGGGATTCAAGGCTCCGAGCGGCCGGAGCGTGCATAATTTCGGGATTCCGATTCACAATTCATGGGACAAAAAGGGCCTAAATTTGTGGGATTCGAGCATAATTTGTGGGACTAAGTAGGGACCTCGACGGCGCGGCGCCAGCGCGCAGGTCCAAGCGCCCTCTCGAAGTCGCTTCATCCAGCGGAACAGTGTCATCCGGCCGACCCCAAGAACAGCCATGGCGTTGCGTATCTGCTCGCCCGAGGCCGTTCGGACGGAGTTGAGAGAATCTCAGCCCGACGTTGCGTGATCGCCCAGTCCCGCCGATCAATGCTGTCGACATCCACGGACAGCCTTGCCATGTCGCTGCAATCTGGTTCCACAAATTACGAATCAAACTCGACGCCAGTCCCAGAAATTGCGAATCAATCCCAAAATTGTGCAATAGGAAAATCGTTTGATTTCAATGAGCAGGAGTCCCACAAATTGCGACTATCCGACAGGCCGCATCCATCAATCGCGCCAGAACGCGGCTACGCCGGTTTTCCGGCAGCGCGGCGGCAGCCGTCCAGTCGGGATGCGCCAGGATTTGACGCGCCAGAGCGGGATAATCCCTCTCGATGCGCGTTTTCGGCCGTCCCAGGGAAGGAAACATCCTCGACGCCGCGGTGACGCCCTTGCGGCTTGCGAAGACGGCGCGGCGCGCCAACCAGTCCCTCGTCGCCGCATCAGCGCCGTCGTCTTCCACCCCGAACAGCGCGTCAAAGGCGATCAAGGTCGCCACGCGCCAGGAAATCGAAAGCCGCCCGAGCGGAAAGCTGACGCCGATAGCCTGCTGGGCCTCGGCCGGGCAGCGCCATCCACTTTCGTCGATCCACAGCGCCAGCGCCGGCCGCGCGGCTCTGGGATCGTCGAGCGGCGCCCAAAGCGTGGAAACCGCCTCCTCGAGCCGCTTGCGGCGCTGCGAAGGTCCGCGCACAATCGCGCCGATCCGGTCCTGGAGGGAAATCAGCGCGTCGATGAGCGCGCCGTCCTCTCCCCGCGGCGCCGCCTGCAAAGAAAACTCCTGACCGCACCGCCCGCAAACCAGCCGGGCGCGCCCGTCGCGCAGGCGGAAGGCGAGGCGAAGCCGGGCGTGGCAGCGCGAACAGCGATCCCGCAAGAGCTGGCGATGCGCGGGGCAGACGCAGCGCTCCGCCAGCAGCCAGTCCGCCCGCAGATAGTCGTCGCGTCCGGCGTCGCGATCGGCCCCGAAGCAGCCGCGGCAGACCGGCGGCGTCCGCGCAGCCATCAGCGCCCAGGGCGGGCCCTCGCTCGAGAACCAGGCCTTTGCACGCCCGGGACGCCGCCGCGCGAGCGTCAAACGCGAGAGGCGCGCCGGATCGACGCCGCAGGCCCGCGCCCAAATCGCGATGTCCTCTCTCGGCGGCGCGGCGTCGTCGATCAAGGTCGTGCGCGCGTCGCCTTCCCTGTCCGCGAAGAGTGCGCCGACCAAGCCCTCGGCGTCGAGACCATAGCGACAGGCGACCCGCCCGAGCCAGGACGACAGCAGTTCGTCGCGATAGGGGCGAGGCGCGACCGGAAGGCGGCCCATCATCCCGCCGCCCGCAGCGCCGCTTTCCCGGCGCGCCGTCCCGTGGTTTGCGTCATCGAGACGAGCGGCAGGATGATGTCGTCGCCGAAACTTTGAAGGTCGAGGCGCTCTTTGCCGGACAGAATCGCTCGCTCGGCGGCGGTTTCGATCAGCCGGAGAATCCGCGCCGTGACGCCCGCCGTGAGCGCATGAACGCGCGCGCGGACTTCGACGCTTTCGATGTCGGAAGCCTGTCGCAAAGGCAAAATGGAGCCAAGGCTCTTCAGCAGCCTTGCGAAGGCGCCATCGTTCTTCCAGCGCTCGAGATGAAAGGCCTCGAAACGCTCGGCGAGTTGCGTGTCGGTCAGAAGCGCCTGGCGTGCAAGGTCGGTTCCCGCGCAAACCAGCGGCGCTCTGAGATCATTGGCGAGGAACCGCAACGCGTTGAGGAACACGCGCTGCTGACGATAGGTGCCCGCCAACATGCCGTTCACCTCGTCGAGCACGATCATGCGCGCTCCGACCGTGCGCAGCAGCGATCGGCATACGTCCTTTTCCCGCGCCAGCGTCCCGCCGGCGAGCGCCGGGGCGTCGACGCTGGCGAGCAGCTCGCGATAAAGATCGCGCTCGACGGGCTCCGGAGGGACTTGCGCCACGACCACCGGTCGCCGGGTGACGCCGGTCGCCTGACAGAACGTCGGCGGATGCATGCGTTCGAATTTGCGGACGATCTTGGTTTTCCCCATGCCGGTATCGCCGAAAATCAGCAGGCAGGGCATGCGGTCGCGCGCGGGATAGTCGAGAAGCGCGTCGAGCCGATCGAGCGCCGCCTGCGCCTGATCGAATCCGATCCAGCGGTCCGCCTGGATCCATTGGATGCGCTGGCGATCCGGCAAAGCCGCGCAGCGCCGGTAGGGAGGATCGAGGTGCGCGAAATCCTCGCCGCTCATGACCATTCCTCCACCGGATAGATCGGGAGCTTGCTGAAATCGATCGGCGGATCATCCGCTCTCGACTCCGCGCTCCCTTCGGACTCTCCCGAAGACGCCCGCGCGTCGGCGGCGCCGAGCGCGCGCTCGCGCCGCTCCATGAGCCGCCGCGCCTCCTTGGTCCGGCGCGACGCTTCCTCGACGATGGCGCGTTGACGTTCGATGGTCTCGAAAATCAGCGCTTCGTCGACGAGCCTCAGCCCACGCTCTTTCATGGTCGCCTGCGCCCGCCGCAGATCCCACAGCGTGATCGGCGGCCGGCAAATATTGGCGAAGCGGATCGGCAGCCAGGCGTCGTCCGGTCCCCGTAAAAACACCTTGGAGAGGTCCCTGGGGTCCCACGCCACGCGCAGGGGCCGATCGACCCGAGCAGCCCAAACGCTCAAAACGTCGTCCCAATAGCGCAGGCCATGCAAATGGACGCCGTCACGACGCACGGTCCTCTCCACGCTCGGCAGGAAATCTCTGGTGAAGGTTCCGACATCATGCGGCTGACGCAGCGGATGGACGCGCCGCGCGGCAGCTTCACGCCAGGCCGCGATCGGCGGAATCCCGAGCGCGCCGTGGCGAGCGGCATGGTAGCGAATAATCTCGAGCGCGAGCCATTGCTCCAGCTCGTCGAGCGTCATCGCCGAATTGGCCAGAGAGTCGTAGTCGCCGCGCGACTCGATGTCACTGAAAGTCGTACCGGGCAACAGATGGACGGCGCCCATCATCGTGCCGATCAGGCGCTCGATATGCCCGCCATAATGCGGCGTCGCGACCGGGCGGTGGATCAGGGCGATCCCATATTCCTCGGCGCCCCGCTGCAATGCGTGCGAGCAAAACTCCTTGCCATTGTCGACGTGAATGGCGTCTGGAAGCCCGGCCGCAGGCCAGTCTCCTTCGACGTCGAGCCGGGCAAGATAAGCATTCTTCGGCAACACGAGGTTCTGGATGGCCAACGCGACCGACGTGATGGAGGGGGGCTCCAGCGTCAGATAGAAGCCGGCGACCATGCGGCTTGCCACGTCGATCGCCAGTGTGAGCCACGGCCTCTGCAGCGGCTGGCGAGACGCCCGATCGACAACAATCACGTCGACTAAGGTGTGATCGATCTGCACGACCTCATAAGCGCGCTCGGCGACATATTCGCCGGGAACTGGTTGAAACCGATCCCGCGCCGCCTTGGCGCCTTCTCGCGCCCGGGCGATCTCGGCCGGATCGACCCTGTCGATCCGCGCCCGCAGCGAATACCAGCACGGCGCTTTCAATCCGCGCAACCGACATAGCCTGCGCACTTCCAAGCGCAGTCGATTGACGCTTGGCTTCTGACGCGACTTGTAAAAGTCGCCGAGCGCCTCTTCGATGACGGCTTCGACCTCTTCCGGCAGGAGCCTGACCCCGCGCGGCGGCCCGGTTCGCCGGCCCAGCAACGAGCTGGTGACAGGACGCTCACGATAGGCTTTGATGAGCTGATAAAGTCGAGCACGCTTTACGCCAAGCTGGCGGCAGGCGCGCATAACTTCGGAGGGACTGAACTGCTCGACGGAGGCGAGTTCGCGGATCACAGCCTCCCGCGCGACCGCCTCATTCCAGGCCGCCGCATCGACCGTCGCTCTGTCCGCCTGACCAACCATAGCGGCCTTCGACCGTGATGTTGATCCACTAAACCAGCGCAAAAAATCCAATGATTCGACTGAAATCCAATAATCCACCACGAACATGTTTCGTGTCAAATCAAATGGATAGCCGTCCACTGAATAAGCGCAAACGACAGGACCTGTCATTCGCGTTTCATGGGTGGACAGCCCGCTAAAATGCGATCCAGGCGTCGGATTTTCGCGCTTCATCAGTGGACTGGCTTCGCGGTTCATCGGTGGACCGCTGTCGTCGAGGCCCGTAAAATTAACGAGCCGAACGCCGGTAGACAGCGCCGTCGGGGTCTAAAGTTGGTCCACTCATCGAGCGCGAAAAAGTCCTCTGATTCGGCGCGAGTCCAACAATGAACCGCGAACCTGATTCGTGGAAAATCAAGGGATTCCAGTCCAATAATGAAACGCAAGCGACAGGGAATGTCATTCGCGTTTCATCACTAGACAGAACCCCAAACGCCTTTCCAGGCGTCGGTTGTCAGCTGAACGCAATTGTTGAGACTCAAGGAGTTAGCGTAGGCAAAGAATCGGTTTTGTGAGACTGAGTCTTACGAAATCCGACTCAAGCGAGCGCCGAACATATTGAAATGCCGTTGTTTTGTGGCCGCTACGCCCGGTTCACATGGTCTCGCCATTTCCGATCATATGACGGTCCAGTCTCAACAATTCCGACTCAGTCTCATGAAATCCGAATCCACCAACCCATTGAAAAATATGAATCGGCAGTCTCATGAAAAACGGTCGGCTGACAACAAACCGGCGCTATGGGTTATCATCGCGCATGGTCCGATTCGATCCCGCCGCTTCGTTCGAACACGACATTCGCCCGTCCGACCCGCGCGGCGCGGCGCCCGTCGCCGCAGCTCGGCGGCGGTCGCGCCGGCTCGCCGAGCCGGGCCTTGAACAAACTAACCCGTTGTCATGGCTGTCTCGGGGATGGGGTGAGAGAGTCACAGAAGCAGCATGATCTTAATGCCGTAACGGAAGCACCAATCGACGGGACGGAATCGTCCCGGCGTCTGTAGAATGGAACGATGACGAATTACGTAAGCCGCGCCTCCGACGGGAATGCAGTTATGAGCAGACCAATCAACATTTTGCATCTGACAGATTTTCACTATTCCAAACGGAAAGAACATGATCAGAGAATCGTCATCGACGCGCTGTTGGCCGATATTGCAAAGCTCAGCGACGGAACATTGAAGCCGGATTTGATCGTCTTTTCGGGCGATCTCGTCGATAATGCGGACGAGGAGAGTATTTATGACCTTTTCTTTGACTCGCTGCTGGAGCCTCTTTCAAAAGTTGCGCGGTGCGGCGAGTCGCGAATAGTCATTTCCGCCGGAAACCACGATGCTCATCGTTCATTTGTTCAGAAGGATAAGCACAGGCTCGACGGATTGGCAATTAATCTCACGGACCGCACAAATCTCAACAACGAGTATAGCAGCGGTGCGCTGGCCAACATGGTCGGGGAAAAATTCAAGGGGTTCTTGGATCTGCGGAGTTACATTGGAGAGCATGCCGTGGTCTTCAAGAACGCTGTGTCGTCAGTGTATGGATTCCCTGATTTGAACCTCTCTGTCGTAGAGTTAAATAGCGCATGGATGGGCTATACCGGCCTCGATAAAATCAGGGATGAGCGAAAGCTGCTGATACCGGAGGCCGCGATATACGATGCGCTTCGCCATGTACCAGAAGCGCACGCAGCGATGCTCGTAACTCACCACCCATCGAATTGGCTTGCCGAGTTCTGCGAATCCGATTTTCTCAATGCGATGGATGGAAAGTTCAGGCTCGCGTTGTTCGGCCACATGCACGAATCCCGACCTCAGCAAGTGGGCACATTCAAAGGGACGTGTTTGTTCAATCAAGGTGGTGCCTTGTACTCCTCACGAGACGATTGGTACATCGGATATTCTTTGCTGCGGCTTGATCCCGTGAGCGGGCATATCGAAGCGCACTTCCGAACATACTTCGACAGGCGGCGCGAGTTTGACAGCGCGGTCGATATCGTCGATTCCGGCCGGTTTTTCTCGTCCGACGACGCCAAGGCATTCTTTTACAAGCAGGCGCGGATCATAGATCGCCCCTCGGTTCGCGCATGGTGTCATGAGACTGCATTGCCCACCGCCGAGAAGGCATTCAATGAAGGCCTTACGGATCGGAAGGTTTGTGATCTTTTTGTGCCGCCACCCCTATATATGAAATCAAATTACATGGAGAGGGAGGGGCAAGACGTTGCCGAGCAGGCTGAGGTCAGCATCTCCTTTGATGACCTTGTTTTTTCTGCGAGCAGTTGTTTGATCGCCGGAAACGCCGAATATGGCAAAACAACACTTCTGCAACAGATCGCGTTAAAACTTTTCCGCGAGCCACAAAGTGCGGAGCATTTTACTGTTCCCGTTGTTATCAGTTTCGGGCAAATCAAGCGCGGAGAAAATCGAATTGAGGCGTTAATTCGTGAGGCGCTGCCAGACCTCCCTGATGGCTGTACGGTCCAAGGGCTTTTGAATGAGGGGCTGGTAACGGTTCTTTGCGACGACGTTTTTCAAGCGGACGGCGTACGCTACCCTCTTCTTCGTCAGTTCGTGACGAAATATTCCAACAACCGTTATATCTTCTCCGTCCCAGCCGGTCGCAACGATCGGTATTTGACTTCCGTCGACACGGAGTTGCCGATAAGATTTGAAGTTGTTTCGATCCATTCGCTTCGGCGTAGGGATATGCGCACGCTCGTCAAGAAATGGGATACCGACCACCGGTTGGACCAGGACGTGGTGCTTGACCGGGTGGTCAATGAGATCAAAAGCATGAACGTGCCGTTGACCGCTGTGAATGGCACAATCCTCTTGAGCATTATGGAGGATCAGCCAGATTTTACACCGATAAATCGCACTGTTTTGATCGAGCAATTCATAGAGGTCCTTCTCGAGAAGCGCGGTGTCGAGCAAATCGATAGGCGATCGTTCGATTTTCGGAATTACATGCATTACCTCGCGCATGTCGCCGGGCACATGGCGGAGAACGATCGCTATGTTCTCGATATGGGGGCCTTGCACCAAATCTCCGGCTCTTATTTGGATTCGTTGGGGTTCACTCATAAAGCCGAAGATTTGATCGCCCATTGTCTCGAATGCCGTATCTTCGTGAGAAAAGGAAGTGGAGACATCTCGTTTCGTTACCGTGCGTTCCTTGAGTTTTTCATCGCGAAGCAGATGAAGGAATCTGATCCGTTTAGGACTTGGGTGCTTGACGACGCAAGGTACCTCGGGTTCGTCAACGAACTTCAATATTATGCCGGGATCGGTCGCAACGACGAGGCGCTCCTCGAAATGATCGGGGAAAGGTTTGAGGCGCTCACAAACGACTTTTTCAAAGAACGGCCTGATCAGAGGATCGTCGAAAACTTTAAGTTGGGCAATTTCGAGAGTTCGGACGATCTGTTGGATGCCGTAGGGGCTCAACTAAGTGCTCCACCGCTGACCGCATCTGAACGAGACGAAATTCTCGAGGCCGATATTCCGCAGGATGTGGAGGGCCGACAGGAAGTATTTCGACCGAAGCCGGCTGATCCGGCGACGCGGTTCTTCACTTGCCTCGTCATCTATTCCAACATCCTGCGGAACTCAGAACTTGTGCCGGACCAGATGAAACGACTCCATCTGTCTCAGGTATTGAACGGATGGGGAAATCTGTTTACGGCATCGCTCATTGCGCTTCCGCTTCTTGTAAAGCATCGGCGCATGCGGCTGAACGGAGTCGAATACGTAGTCGCAGTTCCGAAGCATTTTTCTGATGGCGCGGTGGCCCGGATAATCTTCCTCGATTTCCCCAACGTTATTAGCAAGTTGGTGTGGGCGACGGTTGGTACGCAAAAGCTTGAGCGTCAGCTTACGGAGCCAAAACTCGTTGAGGCTTCGGAGCCCAAACTCATCACATTCTTCCGACAAGCATTGTGCGTGGATCTCAGGGTTGGCGATTGGCAATCGCGTTTCGAAACCTTCACCGAGGGACTGCGCGATAATCGCTATCTTTTGGAAGGGGCGCTTTGGAAGGCGAATGAAGCATTCACGATCGGCGTGATGCAAGAGGCCGTCCGGATGAAGCTAGCAAAAACCATGTCGAAAATCATAGCTGCTTTGCAGCATCTACCAAAAAGCGAGAGGGGCAAGCTCGTATCGGATCGGATGAGCTTCTATCGCCGGCAAGATCTTATTCGTAGGCTCAAGACCGGCAACGACGAGGAATAGTTTGGCGGAACCATTCCGATTATGAGGCCACGGCGGCGATGCCCGGGCTAATGACGATCGAGTCCTGTCGGCCGGAACTAACGAAAGTGCCTTCTGGTACGCATAAGGGGACGGAACGAGAACGGATAGCCTGTCGGAAAACCCTCGCATCATGGTTTCCGCACAGTTTTCCGTTCCGACAGTGTTTGTCGTACATGGAATCGGCCCGTTTTTGGCCCTTCAGGACAACGATCGACGAGCGTCGGGAATCATCTGTTTTCCGCTATCTCACTGACCCGTCGCCATAATTTCCTTATGTGTACCAGAAGGCACTTTCGTTAGTTCTGGCCCTATGTCGCGTTACGTACCTTTGCCGGGACGAACCCAACACGGCGAGGAGGGCGGCTTCTTCGTCGGTTATGAGGGCGTCCGCGAAGGCAAGTCTTTCACGAAGATCAAATTCACCTTGTCGAAAACGGCGGCACGCGATGAGCGTGACGGGGTATTGCAGGGCAAAGCGCGCCGCGCGCGCACGTTCGATGCGCCGCCACTCACGCCCGGCGCGCCCTATGAGCCGAGCGACGCGGTGTTAGAGCAGGTGCATGCGATCGCGCCAAGCTGGGACCGGCAGGCGTTGCTCGCCCAATATCGGGAGTGGAGCAAGGGCAAGGCACCTGCGAACAATCCGCACGGCGCGTTTCTCGGCTGGGTGAAGCGGTTCACGAAGGGGAAGGCCGCCGCGTAGCGGGCAGGGCAGAGCAGGGGTCCATTGTCGCCACCGCGCCGCGCTTGGTCTTAAAGTAAGCTGATTGAGGACTAGAAATCTGCAATGTCGTTTAGCACCACCAATTCCAGCGCGCTCAACGCCTCCCACTCTAAAATGAGCGGGGGGCTACTGTATGTCGGCCTAGACCCAACAGTCGTGGCACCAGCCGCCATTTGGCAGAAATGGCAGTGGAGTGACGCTTTTCTGCCAGAACTTCGGGCGCTTTCACACCCGGACGACGCTCCTTGACGCCACTTTTGACATTTCGCCCGCTGAACGGGGTGTCGGGAGCCATCTTGGCTTGAGA
>PLZT01000380.1 GCA_003152255.1 Methylocystaceae bacterium
AAGAGCAGACCGGCCGCCAGATGGGACGAGCGCCAGTCCCGCCGCCAAGACAAGCGATATCGGACGGTTGCAAGTTTTCATCGGAGTCCCCCCAAAGCGCCGCGTGTCGGCGCAGGCGCCGCCGCGGGTCTCGTTTGATCCGATTATACTAGCCGTTTTCCGCCCGTTAAGCAGCCCGAAGCGGCGGCGGCGGGGTCGTTCGGATTTCCCGCCCTAGATCGCTCTTCGCATCGACGCTGACCGACCGCGAAACCAGCGATCAGTGCCGCGCCGGCGATGATTGCTCAGGCGTAAGGCGTGCCTGCCATTGCGGCTTTTAGGCCGATGGTTCCCTTATCAACAATCGCGAGAAACGCAGCTTTCGCTTCCTCTGTATCGCGAGTCTGCCGAAAGGTCCGGTGAGCTTGGATAAAGGCCACGGTCCATGTCGCCAAGAGCAGACCGGCCGCCAGATGGGCGGCGGGATCGGTAGGTTCTCGCCCTACGCATTCGGAAAGCGCCACCGTCACGACTTGCGCAAGCTCGTCACCTATCGCCCTAGCCCGAGCCTTGAGGGTTACGCTGCCCTCGATCGTCTCTATGAAGCCTTGGCTATCAGCGGAAAATTCGACGTAAGGGCTCTCTTCCGCAGCCAGCCGATGAGCGAGCAAACGTAACGTCTCGATAGGAGCGACGCGCGAGTCGCGCTGCCGCAAAGCTTCGCGCAGCAACTCGCGCCCCTCTTCTTCGCGATCAAAGAACATGTCCTCCTTGCGGGGGAAGTGGTTGAACACAGTCATCCGTCCGACGTCAGCGGCGTCCGCGATCTCGTCCACCGTGACATGATCGAAGCCCCGCTCTTTGAAGAGGCGCGTGGCGGCGTTGGAGATGCCTTGTCGCGTGGCGAGGCGCTTACGGGATCGACGGTCGGACGGGATTGACATGGAACTCCTGATTGCTTGTCAAAAGTGTACTGCGTATGTTATGGTATTTAGTATATCAAGCCTCGAGCGAAAAAACAAGCTCCCGCACGGGAGAGGACCGAAAGGAAGACCATGAAAGCAGTTCAGTTCAGCGAATATGGAGGTCCGGAGGTCGTTCACGTCGTCGAGGTCGATGAGCCACATGCTGGCCCCGGCCAAGTGCGGATCGCCGTCCGGGCCGCCGGGGTCAATCCCTCGGACTGGAAACGTCGCGACGGACAATACCGCGAGTTCGAGGAGGTCACATTTCCCTCGGGCTTTGGCGTCGAAGCGTCGGGCGTCGTGGACGAGGTTGGCCTAGGCGTTTCCAGCATCTCGGTCGGAGACGCGGTCTTTGGCTTTGGCGAAAACACGATGGCCCAATATGCGGTTCTCACGCACTGGGCTCACAAGCCGGATGATCTGTCGTTCGAAGTTGCTGGCGGCCTTCCAGTGATCGTTGAAACGGCATCACGCAGTCTTGAGGAAGTGGGTGCGAAATCGGGCGAGACCCTTCTGGTGAGCGGAGCTGCGGGTGGGATCGGTTCAGCGGTCATCCAATTCGCGCGCCACCGCGGGATTACCGTAATCGGCGCCGCGAGCGTGCAAAAGCATGACTATTTGCGTGGGCTCGGCGCCATCCCGACGACATACGGACCCGGCCTGACGGAACGCGTGAGGGCGCTCGCGCAAAAGGGCGTGGACGCGGCCCTCGATCTCGCCGGATCGGGGATCATCCCGGAGTTGATCAAAATCGTCGGCGATCCTTCGCGCGTTCTTTCCGTCGCCGATTTCTCGGCTGAGCAGTACGGCGCGAAGTTTTCTCACGGGCCTCCGGAAAATCCGCGGCGGGTCTTGGCCGATGCGGCTCGGCTTTATTCCAAGGGCCTTTTCCGTTTGCGCGTGGAACAGACCTTTCCGCTTGAGCAAACAGCAGAGGCGTAGCAAGTCAGCGCCAAGGGCCGCGTTACGGGCAAGCTCATTATTTCCGTCGCTTGAGCCACCACGAACAGACCCCTTATCGTCATCTTCGCCGCGATCGGCCTCGACGCCATAGGGATAGGACTCATTTTCCCTATTCTCCCGCGGCTCCTTGAGGATGTGACGCACGCCAAGTATATCGCGCCCTACGTCGGGGTAATGACCGCGCTCTATGCGGTCATGCAGTTCATCTTCGCGCCCATGCTCGGCGCTTTGAGCGACAACCTCGGCAGGCGTCCCGTGCTGCTTATTTCCCTAGCGGACGCGGCGATCAATTATGTCGTCATGGCGTTCGCGCCGCAGCTTTGGATGCTGCTACTCGGCCGCGCCATTGCTGGCCTGACTAGCGCCAATATCTCCGTGGCAATGGCCTACATCACCGACATTTCGCCCGAGGACACGCGAGCCCGTCGCTTCGGCCAATTCAGCGCCATGTTTGGGATCGGCTTCATCATCGGGCCGGTTCTCGGTGGGCTGCTCGGCGACTACTGGCTGCGGCTTCCTTTCATCGCCGCCGCCGTGCTGAATGCCTGCAATCTCCTACTGGCTTTGTTCATCCTGCCGGAGTCTCACACACCGGCCCGCCAGAAGATCGATCTGGNNCTTCTCGATGAAGGGGCTTCTGCCTATCGTCCTCGTGTATTTCTTCTTAAGCGCCGCCGGAGAGTCATACGGCGCCTGCTGGGCGTTGTGGGGCTTCGACACGTTCCAGTGGAATGGCCTCTGGATCGGCCTTTCGCTGGGCGCGTTCGGTGTCTGCCAAAGCCTGACGCAGGCATTCTTGCCCGGCCCGGCGACCAAACTGCTCGGCGAACGCTGGGCCGTTGTCGTGGGGATTGCCTTCGCCTGCATCGCTCTTGTCGCGATGGCCTTCGCCAACCAAGGCTGGATGGTGTTCGCCATCATGCCGATCTTCGCTCTTGGCGGCATCGGCACACCAGCGTTTCAGGCCCTAGCTACCCGGCAGGTCGATCCGGCCCGCCAAGGCCAGCTCCAAGGCGTCCTGGCGTCGGCTCTCAGCTTGGCGTCCATCGTCGCGCCGCTCGCCTTCTCGACCTTCTACTTTGTCGCGCAGCAGGACTGGCCCGGGGCCATCTGGCTTTCGGTAGTTATCGTCAATGCAATCGCGGTCCCGCTGGTTTTTATCGGCGCCCGGACCGCTCGCCCTATGCAGTCCAAAGCGGAGTAAACAAAAATCGCCGTGAATCATAAGCAGTCTACCTGGTGCATAAATCAACTCCAGGCTCTACGTCCCCCGCGAAGGTCGTCCGCATTCGCGCGCCGCTCACCCCTCACGCCTCGGCGCGCAACGGGCGCATCAGCAGGGCGTCGATCGCCGCCTCGACGCTCATCCGGCCTGCGAGGATCGCGTCCACGGCCTCGGC
>PLZT01000600.1 GCA_003152255.1 Methylocystaceae bacterium
CACACGGCGAACATACGGTCTAGCTCGTCATAAACACGTCCACGCGCGGAAACTTTTCAAAGACCTCGGGATCTTGCGAAAAATTCGTGGCGAGGATGTCGACGGGGTTGCCAGCGATCCATTGCGACAAATTGATGGTCTGATAATGCCCGCTATTGAACACGATGAGGATGCGGCCTTTGTCGCCGCCAATGTTTTCTATCGAATGGCCGAAACCTTGAGGAATGTAACCGACGTCGCCCGTGCTTAAATTCTCCTGGCGCCAGCGCCCGTGCGAACCAAAGAGTGTAACGCGAAAATCGCCGCTCAGCACATATTGCCACTCGGCGGCGTTGGGATGCCAATGCAATTCGCGCAGAGCGCCCGCATCCATCTCGAGCACGACGCCCGTCATCGTCGTGGAAATGGGGAATTGAGAACCGTCGACGCGCCACTCGAGCCCGCCATTGAACGTCTCGTAAGGCTTCTGGGAGAGAAGGCTGTATTTGTGCGTCAACGGGGGCGGCTTCCAACCTTGCAGAGGAACCGACGGAACGGCCGGCGGGATCTTTCCCTTAGCGAAATAAACCTCATTCTTCGGGAAGTTTTCGAACGTCGATGGCGGAAGCCCGAAATTTTTGGCGAGCAACTCCTTTGGGGCGTGACCGAGCCAGTCGGTGATGCTGAAGGTGCCGAATTCGGAAAAGTAACCATTGTCAAAGACGAGAATGAAGTGACAGGCGCTTTCGCCAAGCGTCTCTAAGACATGGGCATGACCGCGCGGGAAATACCAGACATCGCCGGGACCAAAGTCGTTGGTCTCCGAGCATCCCTGAGGATCGATGACCGTCGTGCGCACGCGCCCTTCGGTGACAAACGCCCACTCCGCCGCGGTGGCGTGCCAATGGAGTTCCCGCATGACGCCCGGCTGCATGCGCATCGAAACGCCGGCGAGCGCCTTCGAGATCGGCAACTGGACCACCGTGGCCTCCTTGCCGTAACTGCCGTCGATGACGCGCCCTTCTGATTTTTCCAATTCGAACTTGAAAGTCGGCAGCTCCCGCCCCGAAGTCACGGGATCAGGAACATTGTTCTGGAAGCTGTCGTCGCCGCCTTCGGAACTGATGGGGATGTTGCAAGAGAACATGAAAGCCTCCTGTTGAGCGCTGCTTTACGCGCAACTGCCTTGCTAGTGTCATTGCTTGGCCGAAAGGCCGCCAAGCAGCGCGCTCGGCGTCGCCTTCGGGTTGGACACGGTCTGACCGTCAGGATACTTCAGGATTTTTGGCGGAGCGTCGCGCGCGTGGGATCTGGGATAGCCGACGACGAGATCGTCGTATGGCGCGAGGACAACCTTCGTCATTTTGAACACTCCTTTCCTGTCTAGACATAGAGGAGCATTCGGCCATTTCGCGATGGTCAAGCAAATTTCGCCGACATTACCCATGTGCGTGAATCCGCATCGAGCCGGCCCTCATGTTCGATCGGACTTAACAGACTGATTTAAGAAAGCGTTTGAAGAGCAAGGCGACGGTGTCGGCGTTGTCGTATATGTGTCGGTAGCCATGATGCGAAACTCCACGTTCGCGTCGATGGTAGGTCAGCTTCCGGGATCAAGAGCCGGGAACGGTCCGCGCCAGCATCGCGGCGACGCATTTATAACTTATTGATCTAACAAACATTCACCGGAGCGAGCCCCCCGGCTTCGCGCCGGCGGCCCTTCGCGCAGAGCGCGTCCAAGCCGTCCGCGCGGCGCCTGTCGGAGGGTCTTCTTTGCTGGTCCGCGACTTGCGTGTCGCCGGTCAGACGTTCATTTTCAGAAGGCGACCCCGATGGCGTTCACCTCTATCTGTCACACCAGCGCCGTGAGTGAAGGGAGCATGGGGCTCTTTCACGCCGGTCGCAAGAGCGTGCTCTTGGTCTGGCCAACGGGCGGCGAGCTCAAGGCCTATCGCGGGCGTTGTCCGCATGCGGATATGCCGTTGAACGATGCTGCCTTCAACGGGCAGACCGTCACCTGCTTGCACCCCCAGTGGGGTTTCGACTGCGCCAGCGGCAAGTGCGTGACACACCTCGTCCGCAACGCGCTCCACCCGTACGCCCTGCGCGTGGAGGGTGACGAGGTTCAGGTCGACGTTGGACCGACCAAGGCGGCGCGTTCGCCGGCGTGATCTTCCGCCGATCAGCCGGACGAGGAACGCCTGTTTTCGCGCGAGCATTCACTCGGCTTTCCGCGCTCGCGCTTTTGCCGGCGGCGTCGGTTGGCCGTTGCGTCCGGCCGCGCATTCGCCGATTTCGGAACGTCGCCTTGCCGCTTAATTGACAAACCCAACGCCAAGCCGCAGGCTCAAGCGTTCCACGCCAACTTTACTTAACGATAAATAGCCGCGAATGTTTCTGGGCGACAGCGCCGCTCCACGCGCAACTTCAACCGCCGAACTGGCGCCCTGGTCAGGCCGGACGAATAAGTTCTAGCGAAGACCATAGGCGGACGAAGCCCATGATCGCGCTCGCTTGGCGGTGTTTCACGTCTGATGTAAAGCTGTCTATATTTTTGCCGGCTCGATGCGGAGAGTTAATGATGCTTCAAGAAGGAAAATGGCTTAGCGAGAGCCGCTGGAAGCAGTTCCACAAGAATGTCGCGACGACAATGTTTCTTCTCGCGCTCACCGCGAATGCCGTCGGCCAGCAAGCTGGCGCCAATAAAGCGCTCATGGATGTGATCGCGTCCTATCGCGAGACGTTGAAGGCGCGGACGCGGGAGCGCGCGCCGCTCGAATGGGCGGCGACCCAGAACGATCTCGGCAATGCGCTCGCCCGGCTCGGCGAGCGGGAGGGCGGGTCGGGGCGTCTCGAGGAAGCGGTCGCCGCCTATCGCGAGG
>PLZT01000544.1 GCA_003152255.1 Methylocystaceae bacterium
AACGAGCAAAATATCTCCAATCTGACTCTGGCCAACCGTAGGTGCGGCACATGAAGCCGTCACGCCAGCCCAAGGTCGCCAAGCTCTGGCCCCTTGAGTCAGCGCCACCATAGCACGTTTCGCCTTTCAGTTTCGGTGTAAATTGTCGATGGGGCGGGTCGCCTGTGTTGTATTCTTGTTCGCTGGGGGTGTGGAGTTCCTTGACGTTGCTCGCCTTGTCGCCGGGCAGCACATCGGCGAATACAATGTCGATCCCGAGACTCTTCGCGATGCGCTCCGGCGTGCCCTTATTGTCCCCGGTGAGCATGGCGACGTCGACGCCGCGAGCGCGCAGTGCTCCCGGCGTTTTGATCGTCCCCGCTGACCCGCAAATGTCCGAGTTGGGTCTTGTGTCACGAGCGTCGCCGGTCCAAACGGCGGCGCGCAACTGTATGAGAGATGAAGGAAGGCACTTCGAGGTGTCGGCAATCAGGTGTTGATCTCAAGCCACCGCAAGCTGCTGTCGACAAAAGCGATGGTGGTGAACGTTGCGGAAAAGTCGGAACAAGATTTCGGCAGGCACGATTGAGAGAGGCGAGTGCAAGCAAACCGTCGATGAAGTGTCGAAAGCGGATTAGGCGATGTCAGAACCGGGGGGTGACCCTTCCTCCGGGATCAGCTTGGGGGACGCCCTGAGACTGCCCAAGCGGCATCCGGCATGTAGGCGGCGCGAAGCTCAATCAGGCTCTTGTATGGAACGTGAGAACCTTGCCTGCGATGCCAAGGGAAAAGGCGCAAGCGGCTCCCACCGCGAGGCCGAAAGTACCGATGCGCTGGCGAGGGGCGGACTGCTCCGTAGTAGCTAGGAAGCGGGTGTAATGCTCGTGGAGCGAAGGGGGCAGGTCATCGCCGTTGAAATTGGACCAACCGGTCATGCTGGGAGGGGTCCAACGGTTCAGCGGAAGGCGGCAGCCTTCGTGCGATGGCACGAGCCGGATGATGCGAGAGTATCAAGTCCGGTTCTGTGAGAGGCTCGGGGTGAAATTCCCCGGGCCTACTCGGCAAAAACGGTCCAATGACAACTGCTTGCGGCATTCCGTGTCACGGGTATCAACCGTTGTGTTTTGACCACTAGCCCCGCATCAACGACCCAGCGAACTAAGCTTCTCGAGCGCTGCGGAGTCTGGCTTGCCGCCGCAACAGCAGTCTAAGGCCTCGGCAAAGACGGCCTCGCCCGGCGCGGCGGCGGCGAACAGCGTCACGCACGACCTGAACTTCATGTCGTCGGGATGGCCGAAGATCTCTGCGATCGGTCGGTCGGCGGCGACGACCAAACGAAGGCATTCGCGAAGCCTGTCGCCAAGGACGGGATGTCTCAGATAGGCCTCCGCCTCCGCGCGTGAGCGGATGGCATATCTTTCCGCCATCGGACTGAAACCCAGCCCCTCGACCTGCGGGAAGACGAACCACATCCAATGGCTCCGCTTTCGCCCCGTCCGCAATTCGCAAAACACCTCATCGATGACGGGGTTCTGCGCGTCCACGAAGCGATCGAGATCGAAAGGATCGGCGTCTTGTTGCGTCACCGCCCCCTCCCACCCAATTCGAAAACGACGACGAGGCGTCAAACCCCGATTGAACGACGCAGAACCGATTCAAACATGCGTTGCGGCAGAATGCGTTTCAGCAGTGGAATGTGTCGCCGCTCGAACGAACCGACCGTATAACGGAGCTTCGGATCCGGATTGTTCAAAACGCGCTCAATCAATAGAGCGACGCAATCCGGTGGAGGCGCCGTGGCTGTTGTATCTTCACCCTTGCTCATGAGCCTGTCGAAGGCGGAAAAATAAACACCGGTTCGGGCCGCGACGGCATTACGACGCTTCGCCATCAGCTTCGTGCGAATGTAGCTGGGCTCGACCAAAACCACTTTCACGCCGAACGGTCGCGCTTCCAATCTGAGGCCTTCACTCAAGCCCTCGACGGCGAATTTGCTTGCGCTGTAATGGGCCGCGAAGGGTAATGCGACAACGCCCGCCAAACCGCTGATATTGACGATATGGCCGCCGTGCAAACGCAAGGCCGGCAAGGCCGCCCGGCACACGCGGAGAACGCCGAAAAAATTGGTTTCGAAAAGTGCTTTGGGTTCTTCAATGGTCGCGTCCTCAACCGCCCCGCACAGCAGGAATCCGGCGCAGTTGATCACGGCGTCGAGCCTGCCAGCCTTGGCGAGAACCGCGTCGATGGCCCTCTGGACGGAGATCTCATCGTCGACGTCCATCATGAGGCCTTCGACGCCGCCGTCCAGCTCAAGCGCGTGCCGCGCGCCGCCAAACACGCGCCAGCCGGACGCCGCAAGTCGCTGTGCACATTCCTTACCCATTCCCGATGCCGCGCCCGTGATCAAAACGACTCTAGCGGCCTGTGAACCTGTCTTAAATGACATGACCCATTTCCAATCGATTGTGCGGCTGTTGAGGGCGTAATGATCCTAACGGAATTCAGTCGCGACCATAGGCCTTGAAGGACAGGAATCCGCCAATCAGCAGCAGAATGACCGCGACAGCGGGGAATATGCCGGGTCCCGCCGCGAGCATTCCCGTTCCCAATTCGGCGACCCGCGAAGGGAACACGATACGCGAGAACCCGCTGATCATGACGACCCAGCCCATCACCGTCACCAGCACGGGCCAGCCGCCCGTCCAGCGGTTGTGGAAATGGACGATGGCCAGTCCAGGGATGAAGGCGACATAGCCCGCGATCAGAATGAGCGCCGGGCTCTTCGCTGCCTCGCCGACGAGCACCGGCCACGCGTCCAGATTGGCGAGAACCGAGACGGCGCTAACGACGAGCGTCGGCCCGAGCAGAGCTGCGATGGTTTTCGATGTCGGCATGGGAACCTCACTTTCGGGTATGGCGACGTGCTTTCCGCCCCCGGAACATGCGCGACAGGAATTTCTCACCGATCAATTGCGCGTCCCGCTCTTGTGAATACGACCCTTGCTTTCCGGTCGCTCCTTTTTCGATTTCGAAGTCGCCGGGCGCTTCGGGCCGTGCTCGCCCCCGGCGTGAACAGTCCGCAAGAGGCGCCTGCTGGCGGCAAACTTTGTGTCGTCGAGCTTAGCTATCGCGCCAAGCTCAGGGACTTTGCCATGCGAAGCATGTAATCACGCGAGCCGGAATTTTCATCGACCTCAACAGCAAGGCCTATGGTCGCGGTTGCCTTTTCCTCGGTGAAGGAGCAACCGGCAACAAATGGGTGTGGACGAGAGGACTCGCACCGGCGAGGGTCTCGCACAGACCCGTAGCTTCGCTGGCGTCGAGCGCTACTTTAACTCCTTCGAGGGATCTTGGCATTTCATTCAAACCGCATCGGGGTGGACCACATGACGACTGCGATCGAGACGAACGCCGCTCGAGCCCGTCTGGCCGCCGCCGGCATGAGCGGCGAGGATCTCGTCTGGCTCGACCGGCACGGCTGGAACGACGCCGACATACCGCCGCCGTCAACGGATGAGATCAAAGCCTATGAGCGGCGGGAGGCCACGCTGAACTCTGCTATCGCCGGCATGGGAATCAGCGAACGCGGCGAATCGTTGGAAGGCAAGCTCGCCGCCGCCATCGGGGCGCGACTCGCCGATCTGCGCGACCGCGACGACGAGGACGCATGATGGCGAGCCGATGAAAAACCTGCCCCTATCGAAGGTCTATCAACTGATCGAACCGGGCGGGGCCGTCCTGCTGACCACGGCGCACAAGGGCCGCGCCAACGTCATGACGATGTCNNATGTCGTGGCACATGATGGTGGACTTCGAGCCGCCCATGATCGCCTGCATCGTCAGCAACCGCGACCACGGTTTTGCGGCGCTGCGGGCGACGAGGGAGTGCGTGATCGCGATCCCGGCGGTGGAACTGGCGGAGAAGGTCGTCGCGGTCGGCAATTGCTCGGGTCGCGACGTCGACAAGTTCGAGGCCTTCCAACTGACGCCGGCGAAGGCGGAGCGCGTGACGGCGCCGCTTATCGCCGAATGCTTCGCCAACATCGAATGCAAGGTGGTCGATACGCGGCTTGTGAACAAATACGGGCTCTTCGTATTGGAGGGACTGAAGGCGTGGATCAATCCGGCGCAAAAGGATCCGAAGACAATCCATCACCAGGGCTTCGGGAAATTCGTCGTCGATGGCGAGACGATCGAGTTGAAGTCGAAAATGCCATGATTGTTCGCGGGAGGCTAAAAGAATGCCGAAGCTTCTGATCGGCGCCGGCGTCGTCCTAATCCTCGTCGGGCTCGCATGGCTGGTCGGCGAGCGGTTCGGGCTCGGCAGGCTCCCCGGTGACATCGTCATCGAGCGCGGGAATTTCCGGCTCTACTTCCTCATCGCCACCTCGCTGATCGTCAGCGTCGTCCTCAGCCTCGTTTTCTGGCTCTTCAACCGCTGAGTCGTCCCGAAGACATGGCAATCAGTGTCGCGCGCGCGGCGAGGTTCTTGGCATGCCGGGAACCATAGTCCTTCACGGGATTTTTCCGCAAACGCGCCACAGTCTTTCCGTAAGGCGCCGAGGTCACGATTTCGAGATCTTGGCGCGTTTCAGCCTAGCAAGCTTATGATCTCGTCGAAGGCAATGATTCCGGGGGCGCGCCATGTATCGCGATATTGCTCAATGGGCGATGGTGCGACGGAAGGTGCTCGAAGAAGGCGTTCCCCGTCGCCAGCTTGTGCGCGAGACCGGCATCGGTCGAAACACCATCCGAAAGATGCTGCTGCACAAGCTGCCACAGCCCTACGGGCCGAGAACGCCTCGTCATTCGCGACTTGGAGCGCATACGAAAACGCTGGACGAACTGGCGAAATTGAACGATTCAACGCCGCCGAGGTTCCGGTTGTCGGTGACCGAAATCCACAAGCATCTCCAACGTGAGGAACTGTATTCGGGGAGCTATGGCGCCGTTCGGGAGTATCTGAAATTTCGGCTCTCGCCACGCAGCCGAGCCGATCCCCCGGTATGGAGCGATCTCTATGAGATGATCGTGTCGCTGGAAAAGCCCGACGCCATCGCGCTTCTTCGCGCCCTTTCCTACAACGATGGGCCGCTGATCCAGTCAGCACGTCTCATTGAATTCCAGCGCGAGATGGCAAGGCTGCGACGTTCGGGCGAGCAAAGCCCACGACAAGCGCGGATCGAGGACGATGTCGAATGGATTCATCGGGTCTTGCGCCGAGGAATCCCGTTGGACGCGCTCCGCAAAGAGTTCGACGACCTCGCCGATTTGCCGGAGTTACTCGACCGGTTGTACGGGAGTCGGTTGACGTTCCGGAACCGAGCGATGGCCGTTCTCGCCCATCTACGTGGCATCAGCGATCACGTGATCGCCGCCGCGTTAAAAATCACGCATCAAACGGTCCGCCGTTGCCGAAGGCGCTTTCAAACGAAGGGCGCCGCCGGACTTTTCGCACGCAAGAGGAAATCCGGTCTCAAAATCGACGACGAGGACCTCAAGACGGCGATCTTTAGGCTCCTTCACGAACCACCGAGTAACCACGGAATAAACCGCACGTCATGGACGATGGCCCACCTTTGCGACATGCTCGCCAAGCAAGGAAAGCCGGCGTGTCCGAACGTCGTGGCGGCGATCACCAAGGCTGCCGGCTACAAATGGCGGAAAGCGCGTCGTCCTCACATCGAACGACCCCGACTACGCTGAAAAACTCGCGCGCATACGGTCGATTCTCTCGGGGCTTCAGGCCGACGAGGCGTTCTTTTCGATCGACGAATTCGGCCCGTTTTCGGTCAAGGCGAAACCGGGGCGAACCCTCACTTCGCCGGGAGAGCAGCGGGAGGTCGCGCAATGGCAAAAGTCCAAAGGGCGGCTGATCCTGACCGCCGCCATCGAGCTTTCGGGCAATCAAGTCACGCACTTCTACAGCCTAAAGAAAAACACGACGGAAATGATCCGCATGATGGAGTTGCTACTGGAGCGCTACAACGACAAGAGAAAGCTCTATCTCTCATGGGACGCGGCATCTTGGCACATTTCGAAGCGGTTATTCGAAAGGATCGATGAGAACAATCAGATGGCGGCGGTGACTGGTGGCGCGCTGGTCGAAACTGCGCCCCTGCCGGCGAGGGCGCAATTCCTCAACGTCATCGAGTCGATCTTCAACGGCATGGCACGGGCGATCATCCACAGCAGCGATTATCAGAGCGTCGACGAGGCAAAGGCCGCCATCGATCGCCACTTCGACGAACGCAATCGCCATTTCCGCGAGCATCCGCGACGCGCCGGCAATAAAATCTGGGGGAAGGAACGCGTTCCGCCCGAGTTCTCCGAGGGCAACAACTGCAAGGATCCTCGGTACCGCTGACGACGGCTGCACAGATGGGTAAGCCGACGACCGTCCGCCTATGAACTTGGCCGCGGATCGACCCGCGTCGTCAAATCCCCCTTCACCCTTTCGCAACCACCTACCGGCAAGCTTCCTCCGCTAAACCGTGACGTTTCGTCACGAATCGGGGCCAAAATGGATGTGATTTCTCCGGCTGAGCGTGACGACAGCGTCACGGTTCCAGAATCCGACTCCTTCGTCATCGCCGGCTTGATTTTGTTCGGCGCCCGCTGGCAAGCACCGATCGCCCGAACACTCGGCGTGAGCCGAGAAACCGTCTCGCGCTGGTCGAGCAGCGGCGACATTCCCGCTTGGGCGCGCAACACCGTGGCGCTCATGAACGCGGGCAAGGGCTCCGTCCTCAGCTTGTGCGACCACACCGGCAACATGGTCCGCCCGTGGGCGAACGCCGGATTCGAGTGCTTCTGCGTCGACGCCAAGCATGCAGCCGGCGAGGAAACACGCGACGGCATCACATGGATCGGCGCCGACGTTCGCGATTGGCTGCCGCCGCCGCGGCGCTATGCGATCGTGTTCGCCGCGCCGCCCTGCACGCATCTCGCCATCAGCGGAGCCCGCTGGTTCAAGGAGAAGGGCGTCGGCGGCCTCACGGAGGCGATCGAGATTGTCGAGGCCTGCCGGCGGATCTGCGACTGGAGCCGGGCGCCGTGGGCCATCGAGAACCCAGTCAGCACGCTCGGCAGCTACTGGCGCAAGCCGGATCACTCGTTCCACCCGCATGAATTCGGCGGCTGGCCGGGAGGGGAGCGCGACGACTACCTAAAGAGAACCTGCCTCTGGACCGGCGGCGGCTTCAAGTTCCCGGAAAAGCGAGAGATTCCAGCGTTCCGTCCCCTCTACATCCGCGACCTGCCGCCGTCCGAGGAACGGGCCAGCGTCCGCAGCGTCACCCCGCCAGGGTTCGCGCGGGCGGCGTTCGAAGCGAACGTGGGGAGGTTTCCGGCGGTTTCGTCCGACACTTCGCGCTGGCAGGCCCCAAGAGCGCCTTGAGTCGGGACGCGACCTCTTCCCTATGCCGTATCTCGCACTCCCAAATGACCAATGTCCTCCAGCCAAGGCCAGACAGTGACCGAAGGGACTCGCGATCACGGACGACGTTGCGAGCGAATTTCGCCGCCCAGAATGCCTCGTTGGTTTTCGGCGTCGTAGTCCGTCGACATCCTTCATGGCGATGCCAAAAGCAGCCGTGGACGAATACGACCGCCCGGCGCCCTGGGAACACGATGTCAGGTCGGCCCGGCAAATCCCCGCGATCGCAGCGAAAGCGATACCCGAGCCGATGAGCGATCGACCGTACGATCAGCTCGGCCTTGGTCCCAGTTCGCTTCACGCGGCCCATCAGCAACGAACGTGCGACCCTATCCAGACGATCAACCAAGCCATATCTCCCGGGTCAGCAGTGGATAAGCGCTCTCGACGATAACCAAGGCATGGCGCCATCATTTACTTGCATGAGAACGTTTCATTGCGATTCTTGGCGGGATTCATAACGTGTGCGCTAAAATATTAATGTTGCCACGCGCCAGCAAAAGGGAATGAGATCCGACAGGAGCCCGGTAAACTCAAGCTGGCGTCCCGTGGATGCTGCGAATAGAACGGATTTGACTCGCGTCGAGCGGTATCGTTGGCGGGACACCGCTCGGAAACTTTGTGTTGATGAAACGAGCGCATTGTTCGAACGCGCGGTTGAAAATCTTGCCCGCAAAGCCGCGAAAGGCAACCGACCATGGTTGATGAAAATGATAATGAGGAGCAGCTTTTCCCGGCGTCAAAACCCAGTCGCAGTCCCGCAGATATCGACGCGGCGGAGTCGCAAATCGTCGAGAACATAAAGGACGTTCGCTATATTGTTCGCGAGTATCCCGCTGAAGTTGTTGTGCTTAAATATCTTAAGGGGAAGAAACAGGGCCAGAATGAAATTTACGTTCCTGATTATCAGCGTGATTTGATCTGGTCGGAGAGGAATCAATCAAGGTTCATAGAATCCTTGCTCATCGGCTTGCCAATTCCGTTCCTTTTTGTGGCCGATGTGAGCGAAAAAGAAGATCCAGAAAACGCGGGTCGCTTGGAAATTGTTGATGGCGTGCAACGAATCAGAACCCTCGCAAACTTTTTCACAGGGGAGCTTGTTTTAACCAATTTGGAGAGACTTAGTAAGCTGAATGGCTGCCGATTCTTCGATCTTCATCCTTCAAGACAACGGAGATTCCGGCGCGCAACTTTGCGGCTCATCGAGCTAACCGAAGGCATTACGGAGGATGTCAGGCGCGAGATGTTTGATCGAATCAATACCGGCTCGGTTGGCCTTGAAGCGGTTGAGGTCCGTCGAGGGATGGCGCACGGGCCATTCCTCGTTCTCACTACCGAATTGGCGGCCGATCCTTTGCTGGGTCAATTGGCGCCGATTTCGGACGGTTTGCGCAAGCGATTTGAGTACGAGGAGCTTGTGACAAGGTTCTTCGCATTTTTGAATAGATATCAGCAGTATGGCACCGGTGAAGAAGGAAAGGTCGTGAAGGAATTTCTTCTTTCCTATGTGAGAGATACCAACACCGAATTAGGAGCAACAAACGGCGCGAAACTTATCGCTGAAATGAAGTCTGAGTGGACGCGAATGCTTTCATTTGTCCGAGATTATCTTCCAGATGGATTTCGCAAGCGAGGTCCGGGGCGGAAGGTTCCACGCGTTCGCTTCGAAGCGATCGCCGTAGGTATAGGTCTCGCCCTTCGCGAGCGCACGAACCTTGCGGTTGGCGACATTGAGGCATGGCTTGAAAGCCCCGAATTCAAGGAGTGGACGACAAGCGATGCGTCGAACAACCGAGCAAACGTAAAGGGTCGAATTGAGTTTGTTCGAGACAAGCTTCTTGGCAAATGACTCAGCCTCTTCTCCAAGATTTTGATGATCGCAAGAGGCAGGTTCGCCATTACCTCGCTGTCGTCATGAAGGCAGAGCGCACCGCGAGGATTGGAACCGCAACGCCAGCGGAAAATGGTCGCCTGCTGATCCTTCGCGTGGGAACGTTTCTTGTCCTATATAACTTGGTCGAGGCGACGACGCGCGGAGCGATCGAGGCGATACACGATAAAATCACCACCCAAGCGGTTCCGTTCGGTTCATTGACTGTTACGCTGCGCGGCGAAGTTATTAAACGGTTCAAAAGGGGGTCTGGAGCGGATTCCGAAAAGCTTCACACAATGGTCGATTTTCCTTCGGCGTTCGTTGCCGTCACTTTGGCCCAAGGAATTGACCTTTCAGGAAACGTCGACGCAAGGGTGATCCGCGAATTGGGGACATGCTACGGTTTCTCTTGCGTTACCGAAAAAAGCCGCACCAGAGACGGCAGCGACCTTGTTACCATAAAGCAAAACAGGAATGATCTTGCTCACGGCAGAAAAACATTTGAAGAAGTCGGACGTGATCATACTTCTACCGAATTGATTCTCTTATCACGAAGGGCGATGCGATATATGGGCGAGATAGCGATGAACGTCTCATCGTATCTGGACAATGAAGATTATCTCGACAACCCTATCGCTCAGCGATCAATGGTGCAAGTCAGCGACAAAAAGCCAACCAAACCATGGTGGAATTGCTTCATTTGGGGGCATCGCCGATAAAGCCCGCAGCCTCGAAAATGGATGGCTATTTAAGCGTAACAAGCGGCCCCCCGGCGGGGGCAATAGATCGCAGATACAGCTTTGAGGAGCAGTTAGATTAACCCGGCTCGGCTTGCTTGTTGCGCCGGCGGGTTTTTGACGGTCGCGCCGCAATACCTTCGACGTGATCGACGATTGCAGTTCCGATCGCGCGAGCCAGCGCCGGCGGGACGGCATTGCCAATCAGTCTTCCGATTTCTCGGAAATTCAAGCGCGGACCCGGGGCGACGAAATGATAATCGAGCGGGAAGGATTGAAGAATCGCGCCTTCGCGCAGAGTGATGGCCCTGTCTTGAACCGGATGGCCAAAACGCCCATTACCGAAGCCGTAAAACTGTGTGGTGATGGTCGGCGACGGGCGATCCCATGACATGCGTCCGTAGACCGATGGATAGGTTTTGCCACTTTTGCTGCGGTGGCAAGGCACGCGCATGGCTGCGGGCCACTCTCGCCATGTTCCCGCCGGCTTCGACGCCCGGATGCGCGCCAAGTTCCGATCGGTCAGCGCCCGCGAAGCATGGAGCCGATCGGCTTGCGATTGCTCGCCGGCGCCAACTTTCGGGAGTCGTCCAATAGCCTTTTTGACCGTCGGCAACGCACCTTCCCGTGGTGAAGGCAAGTTTATTTCCCCCAGCCGCGACGCCAGAAGAACCAACCGTTTACGGCTTTGAGGCACACCGTAGTGCGCTGCATCGAGGACCTGCCAAGTGACCTTGTAGCCACTTTCTTGAAGGCCGGAAACGAACCTTTCCCAGAGGGGAAGCCGGGCCAGCCTTGGAACGTTTTCCAAGGTCACGATATCCGGAAGGGTATCCTGTGCAATGCGCAGAAACTCAAGCAGCAGTTGCCATCGACCATCGATTTGGCGTCGGCGCGTGGTGTAACCGGAAAATGGTTGGCAAGGCGCGCAACCAGCCAAGACTTTTATGGCAGCGCCTCCGAACAAGGCCGTTACAGTTGAAGCCTCTATGGACGCAATGTCTTGTTCGATGAATTTGGCGCCGATATTCCGCTCAAACGGGTATCTGCAAGCCGGGTCGAGATCAATCCCGGCGGAGATTTCGATGCCACTCTGTTTGAGGCCGAAAGACAGCCCGGCAGCCCCGCAAAACAGATCCACCGCCACGATTTGTGCAGAAGTTGTCACCGATAAGCCCCAGTTTCCCTTTCGCGGACCACCTTAACGTATCAACAATTGGAAATCGATCGCGAACTCATGAACTTGGGCGCGCGAACGAATTCCGCCTGCTCATAACCTGCTCTCAAACTCACGGCACCTCGACAACCCTCTCGCCCCATCCCCGCGACAGCCGCTTGGTGACGTCCGTCCTTGCGAGAACGCGCTCACAAAGCTCCCAGCGATGCTCGTCTTCCGTCACGCCCGCCGCATATCTGAGGTCGAAGGCGTTGGCCTGCTTCTTTTTCGTCGTGAATTCGCGCAGTCTCTCGGCAAGGGTCTCAATGTCCTCGATCCAGTCATCCTCAATGACATCGGGAAGCGTGCCGAAAATGTTATAGCGATCCTGCATGCGGGCCGAGAGCGTCTCATAGACCTTCTCGTCGACCGTGCCGTGGTAGACCAGGTTGGCCATATCGACCTTTTCGCGCCGCTGCCCGAACCGTTTGATGCGCCCGATACGCTGCTCCAACCGCGACGGGTTCCAAGGGAGGTCGACGTCGATCAGGGTTCCAAGAGTCTGGAGGTTCAGCCCCTCGCAGGCGGCGTCGGTCGCGACGACGAGCCTGATGGTCTTTTCCTTGACGGCCCTCTTGATCATCTCGCGCTCGACGCTTTTCCTTTCGCCGTCGATGAACAGCGCGGACTTCCCGGCGCCGGCGTAGACCGCGACCGTCTCGCCCGGCAGGCGCGCAGTCAGCCGTTCCCCTATCCAATTCACCGTGTCGTAATACTGGCTGAAGACGATGCACCCCATTTCCAGCCAGCGCCGGTCGAGCAGATAGAACAGGACGGCGTCGAGTTTCGGGTCGCTCGAATCCCTCTCGAGGCTGTCGATGATCGTCTGTAGATGCAGGCGCTCCTCGCCGACGATGTCCAGCTTCTCGTCGCCGAGATTCAGTTGGAACTCCTCGTCGTCGATGGGGCGGCCTTCCAGCAGCTTCCTAGCCGTCGCCAGTCCCGAGGCGACACTTGAGCATATGCGCTGACGCAAAAGCCCCTTCAGGAAGCCGGCGGCCTTCTGGCGCTTGCCGAACGCCTTGGTGAATTTCTCGGCCGCCTCATAGGCGATGTCGAACGCCACCGAGGTTTTCAGCCCCAGTCCGTCGAACATCGGCGGAGCCGACTCTTGCCTTGGATGGATGTCGACCGGGATCTTGGGGATCAGCCCTGCGTCCTCCAAGGTCGCGCGCCGGCGCAGCACGACATGGCGGACGATCGGGTTGTTTCGCTGGAAGAAGGTCAAGCCGTTTGACCGCGAAAGGACATCGTCCTCGAACTGGGGACGGACGAAATCGTCATCGTCGGGGATTTGGCCGTAAGGCAAGTCGGTGATGAACTTGTCGTCGGCGAGTCCGATTGCGTTCCGCACATGGCCGAAGATCACGTCGGCTTCCTTGGCCGGCGGCATCGGGTTGCGGAACCATTCCCATGCCTCGCGGTCGCCGGTGACGTCGACCTCGCCGGTGATCATCGGGATGGCCTTCTCCAGGTCGCGCCATTGGCTCCACGCGTCGCCAAGGACGAAATCGACGCCTTGGCTGAGGACCTTCATCAGATCCCACAGGTCGGCCACGTCCGTCTGTATCGGGGTCGCCGTGCCTAAGAGGACGTGCTCGGCGCGCGCCGCGGCATCCATCATGAATTGCAGAAGATTGTTGGCTTTGCGTTCGTCCGCGCTCTTCGACTTGGCGCCGCGCGCCCGGTGGGCCTCGTCGAGGATCAGCAGGCCGAACTTTTTCGACCTGAGAAGCCGGCGCTCCTCCGTCATGTGGACGATGAGGCCGGTGGAAACGATGGCGATCTGCCGGGGGCATTTCGTGATCCCCTCGGCGCCGACCGACGGCATGGGCAGTTCATCGGGGTCGAGTTGCCACGCCTTCTGGCTGGACAGCCAGACCGCCGACGGGATGTTGAGTTTGTCCTTCAGCTCCATCTGCCACTGGGTAGTCAGGGTCGCCGGGCAGAGGATCAGCACGGGGCCGTCGCCCATAAGGGCCGAGACGAGCGCACTGCCGGCGAGGGAGAGCGTCTTGCCGACGCCGACCTCGTCCGCGAGCAGAAGCCGCACCTTCCCATAGACGGCGCGGTGATGGAGGAACAGGCCGACGAAGGCCCGCTGCCATGGCATCAACTGTTCGCCGTGGCGATAGAGGTTGCTCTCGACCAAGGCGGCGGGCGCCACGTCCTGCGCCTCCAACGTCTCCAGTTGGACCTCGCGGCGCCGAGCGCTGCGTCCGATCTCGTCGATAATGGCGTCGGGGAGCGGTTTGCCGAGCGCCCAGAGATGCTCGAATTCGTCCTCGACCCATGCGACGCCGTCGGCGGACGAGTCCTCCCAGACGAGTTCGTAGTTCTCGCTCCAGCCTTCGCGGGTCTCGTTCAGGCTACCCATGAAGGCGGTGGAAGATCCGTCGGGGCGGCGAATGACGCCGGCCTTGCCGTGGAGAAAGGGCGCATCGGCGCGGGAGACGACGCGGATCTCGACGTTGCCTTTCTTCAAGATCTCATACAGCCGCTTGTAGCGTGGACGCCGCAGAAAGCTCTCGACGGAGTCGTCGACGTCGTTCCAGCGCTCCTTAAGGAGCTGTTCGCGGGCCTGCTTGGCGGCGTTGATGTCCTGCGGATCTAGGTCGGCGTTGCAGATGACCCGCACCTTGCCGATGGATTCTATCTCCTCGTTGACGAGGTCGAAGATCGAGGACCGAAAGTAGCCGGCGATGCGCTTGTATTCGGACGCGCCCTGGAGCCGGTCCTTCAAGTAGACGTGCGACAGCCGCCCATGGCGCGAGGAGAAGCGGTCAAGCCGTCCTCCCCCGACAATTTCCGTCACGCGGTTGCCGCCGGCCTTCGCGTCCATTCCGTCACCCGAAGCGTTCGTTGCGAATCAATCCATGGAGGATATTGGCGGCGCGCGCTTCCTGCTCGTCGGTATTGGCGCGCTTTTTGGCGACGTAATCGGCTAGGGCCGCCAAGTCGTCGCGGACGTTAAAATAGTCTGGAACCAAGTCGCGGAAGTGAGACAGCACGTCGTCGCCGTCGATCTCGTTCTGGACTTCGTAAATTGCGAACAGCAAGGCGCGGGTTTTCGAGGAGCCGAACTCGCTGCCCTCGAAGCCGGCCTTCTTGAATTCCTTGGCCGACTTCAGGCGGCCCTTGTTGGGCTCCATAGATCCCATCAAGTCGTCATATTTCGCGACACGGAAAGCTTTGGCGAAGTTCTGGTAGTTGTCGAGCTTCTTCGCGCCGGTGGTCTCGATGTCCAGCATCTTGAAGAAGAACCGCTCCGCGCCGGTCAGTTGCTCCCAGACCTTCGGCGACATTCCTTCTGGGACCATGTGCTCGTTGGCGACCTGCACCGCGAACTCGATGATCTCGGCGACGAGACCGCGCTCGCCCTTCGCCCGGGGGCGCAGCGCCTCCTTGGTCATGTCTACGCCGTCGATGGTGGTGTATTTCGTCAGGACGCGAAGCGCCGCTGCATAGCCGGCCATTTGAAGGTCGGCGTCCTCGAACAGGTTCTCGATGCGACCGTGGCCTTTGAGGCTTTGGTTCAGGCCGGCCATGGTGTCGATCTGGTCGGCGACTTCGACCTTCACCTCCTGGACGACCTCGTCCTTGTAGCCGTGTTCTCCGTCCTTGCGCTTGCGTAGGACGAGGATCACCGTCCCTTGAACGTATCCGCCCTTCTTGAGTTCGGACGTGGTCTCGGTCGCGATGTACCAAGCCGCCATGACGCGCAGCCCGGCGCCCCAAAATATCTGCGCCATGTCGCCCCAGACGCCGGCGTCCTGATGGGTGAACATGACGATTTGGAGCCCGTTGTCAGACATGTGGTCAGCCATCGCCCTGTAGGCGTCCACCATGCCTTTGCGGAAGTCCTCTCCATCGCCCTTGATGGCGAGAGGACGACGCGAATCCCATTTCCAATTGTCAAAAGGCGCGGGTGGATTCTTGCGTAGCCACGCAATAAAGAATTCGGTGATTTCGTGGTAGTTGACGGCATCCGCATACGGTGGATCCGTGACGTACAGGTCTGCGTCAGAAGCGATAGCTTTAGCCTCACCAGCTTCAATTACTGACCGCGTATTAAGAGGAAAGAGCTTATGTGAGATCAGAAAAGAGTCTCGGTTCCTCTTAAAAGCACCTTCTCCCCAATTGTAGAAGGTGTTTAGAGCCTGGTTTGAAAAGACATTCGTCGTGAACTCTGTTCCTCCTCCTTCACGCCCGGAATTAACCCATCGCGTGAGCTTACTCATGAAGTCCAGTGTTCCGGCAAATGCTATCAGTAGCCGGGCATCGGCCCGACACGCTTTTCCCAAGATAGCCAAGGTTAAGAGGTGGCGCGGAGAAAAAAGGTGATGCCAGTTAGTCCAGCCACGCTCACGCATTAGGCGCGTGGTTTCGCTCCCTGGTTCGATCGCCATGTCGGGGATTAGGCCCGCAGCCTGCCAGTTTGCGAAATTCTCGCCAACGATTTCACGGACCTTTGCATCGCTCGACAGATCAGCGTCCGTCGGTGCTGCAAAGAACGTTTCCTGCCGGCTCTTGTGCAGCGACTCTTTCGTCATCCAATGGATGCAATAGAGCCTCTCTTGAAAAACGTCGTCTTGTCGGGGGTAAAAGTCATTTTTTTGCCAAAGGCGCAATCCGTTTCCTAGCGTCCCGCTCCCGGACCCCGACTTGTCGTTCCGAATTAAAGAGATAGGGGTTCGATAAGTCTTGCCATCCAGATCATAAACAATGTCGCGACCTTGAACGGTCCCGACTGCCGCCCTTTTCGCTTCTTCCGCCGTTACCTGCGAAGCGATCTCAATATCGAATCTCTTTTGAGCATGGTTTGGTTTAAGACGGGCAATGACATTCCGTTTTCCCGAAATTAGCCACGTCCCGGAAAGCGGTATCAGCCAACCGGTTTGTGGGCAGCGTGCCTCGAGGCAATAAAGATATGTCTTGGCGCGATTGCCTTGTTTGTCGTGCTCGATTCCGAGATCTGTAATCTCCGCATCGACTCTGTCGATCACAGCCTGCTGACGCGTTTTGAATTCGTTTTGGTCTGTATCGGTCCCTCCAATGATGTTTATTGATGCCCAGGTCAGCATGGCGGCGATTGGATTTAGGTCTGAGGCGTAGGTGTCACATCCAATGCGGGCTGCTTCGAAAGGGATTGAGCCGCCACCACAGAAGGTATCGGCGACCTTGGGCCGGTGGCCGAAACGCATGATTCCCAGTTGCTCGACGAGTTCTGCTAAGGAGCGAGCAGACGTTCCCAAGTGATCATTGACGATCGCCATGCGAGGGGCCGTGAGGTCGCCTTCGGGAACCTCCTCGGGACGGGAAAGATGATCGACGCGCTCCTGATAAGGCATCCGCGCAAGCACACTTGCCAGCAGTTCGATTTTGACTTCACGTGGCAGCTTCTTCATGCATGACTCGCCGTCGTCGTTTTCGAGGAGGGCGGCTTTCTGCGTTGAATTTGCGTAGGTATTGATTTCCTCGACGGTGGGCGCCGTCTTAAAGCGATCCGCGACTTGGCTATCGTCCATGCCGCACAGGATTTCGAAGACTTCAAGATCCTTCTCGGGCTCGTTAGTCACGGGAAGGAGGGATGCGAGGACGCACGCTCTGACAAGGATCAGGGGCTTTCGACCCTTCCAATAGGAACCCAAGGCCGTAAGTGTCTGGCCCGGACCAGCCTTCCGTTCCTTTTGCGCTTCCACGGAAATCTTCTGCGCCGGCCACACTCGCTCGATCAGCGAGGGCGCGTCCTTCAGCGAAAACGGCGTCACCGGCGACTTGGAAACCACGGCATCCATTCCTTTTCCAATCAATCCTTGAACAACAACGGGAGTTGCGGACGTTCGTCCTTGGCTTTGGCCTTGGCTTTCGCCTTGGTGGTCCGTATCTCCGCGACCTCTTCGCCGGTCGGGTTCTCCGTCAGGGCGACCCTGATGGCCTTACGCCAGCCGATGTCGCCGTCATCCTCGCTACCGGTCATCGACGCCGCCATGGAGAACAGCCACCAGCGCTCGTCGGGGCGCAAGGCGACCCAGTTTCGGACGGCATTGGGAACGAGATCCTTCGCGGACGTTTCGACGCCCCATGCGAGGACGCACAATTCCCGGCCCAGCAGCCGCTCCACTTTGTTCGTTCCGCTCGACCACCGGCTCGTCGCGAGCTTCTTCTCCTTGAGGCGCTCGTTCAGAACGCGCTTGGCCTCCTCGGCGATGCCGGCCCATGCGGCGCGCGGCAGGCGGCAGCGCACGACGGAATCCGGCAGGCCGTTCGTGCCGCTCCTCAATCCGAAGTGCTCGGTGATGACGACGGGCTCCGTGCGCGCGGCGGGGATCTCCACCGTGAAGTGGTGGGGGTCCATCTCATTGGGCACGCCAAAGCCTATCGTCTTCTTCTCGCTCACTGCTGTACCTCTTCGGGATCGACCTTGATCTGCTCGGACGTCTCTTGCAGGAACTCCGTGAGATCGGCGCCGCTGGCGAACTTGAACTCGCCGAAGGTGAATTCGACCTCCGCCGCCTCGTCCCCGATGGCCGTGCGCGCGGCGCTTATGAACGCCTCTATGGCGTCGGGAGCGAGATCCGTTCCTGGCCCGAAGCGCGTGGTGGCGTTCCTGTCGCCCTTGCCGACCGTGACGACGACGCCGTTGCCGAAGGTCGCCCTGTTTTTCTTGCCGGCGCGGATCGTGACGAAGGTGTCCGCCGTCGTCGCGAGCTTGGTCTTCTTGGCGACCGTCGCCGGCTTGCCGGGATCGATGGTCGCCTTGCCGCCCGTCACCGCGCGGACGGTGAAGTTCCTCGAGACCGAGACGCCTGCGTCCTCGGCGTAGGCGTAGATCGTGGACTCGCCGTTGCCGGGGATGTCGATCGGCCCGCCGTAGACCTTGCCTTCCTTGACGTTGGTGCCGTCGAGGTTCCAGCGGATCTCGCCGCGCGGCTTGACCGTCAGCGTCACCGTGCGCTTGCCCATGACCTCCTTGGGGTCGTGGGTGATCGTCAATGTGTTGGTCCACTTCTCCGCCGGGCCCGTCTCATGCTTGCCCTCGGGGTCGACCGCGAGGAACCACAGGACCGTCTCGTCGGTCTCGAAGGTGAAGTCGGGAACCGCGGGCGACGACGCCGACACGGCGTCCGTCGGCGCGAAATGGATGCGAACCTTGTCCCCGCTGTTGATGGCCGTCAGGTCGATGGTCGCCTTGCCGTCGTCGGCGCGGGTGCGGGTTACGGCCTTCACCGCCGTCTTCGCCGGCGGGAAAGGCCCCTTTTCGACATAGCCGTCGCCGTTGTCGCGCCACGCGCCGGTGTTGACCGCCCGCTTACGCAACTCGTCGAGGCCCTTCGCCGGCAGCCAAGGCCAACGCACGTTGCAGATGGCCTGCTCCTCGATGTCCTTCCAGCGGGCGCGCCGGTCGCCGCCGGCGATCCAGAGCATCTGCTCGGCGCGCCTGCGAAGGGTATCGGCGTTGGCGTCGGTGACCTCCTTGTAGAGCTTCGACGCCCCGGTGGAGGCCAGCGCCTCCTCGACGGCCGTCTCGCCGTCGATCGAATTCGACTTGCCGTCCTTGGCCTTGGTCGGCGTCATCTTGAGGGGAACCGACAGCAGGCCGTCGCCATCCTTGGGGTGCCGCCCGGGATAGTAGAGGCGGTTGAACAGGCTGGTCAGGGTCGAATTGAACTCGAATTCGGCGAGTTCGGCCTCCTCGTTCAGCTCCGCGACGTTGGGCGACTTGTCGCCGCCGTCCTCGTCCCGAACCTTGGCGACCGCCCAGATGCGCCGAACCCGGTCCTCCAGCTTGGCGAGATCGCTGCCGTCGCCGGTCAGGATGCAGAAGTTGTTCTTCTGGACGACCGCGTCGAACAGGCGCTTGGCGTCCTCGGGCGGCACCTTCTTGTCGGGGCTGAGGACGAGCAGCAGGCGACCGCCGCCGGTCTTGATGTCCTCGATCTTCGGCAGGGCGAGAAGCTCGGAATAGGCGGTCTTACGGCGGGGCTCGAAGACGGCGAGGAGGCGCCGCTGCAATTCGGCGTCGATCTTCGGTTGCGCGGCGCCCTCGGCGTATTTCTCGATCTTCTTGCGAAGGTTTTCGTTCTTGGCGAACACCCAAGCATCGTTGTCGCGCCGGTGCAGATACCAGCACTCCCCGCGCAGCTGCTCGAACGCGTCGTCGAACTCGATCGCGGAGCGAAGGGGAGCGACGAGGTTTTCGATGAGCTGGAGCTTGGTGAGCCCCTTCACGGCGCCGCTCGCCTCGGGCAGCGACGCCATCAGTACGAGGCGGGCGACCTGACTGGCGGAATCGCGGCCCATCTGCTCGTCGATGACCTGCGCGTGGCCCCGGGCGCTTTCCGTGCCGGCGATGTCGTGGGCGATGGCGCCCGACAGGTCGTAGATGTTGGTCATGCCGTCGCGGATATCCGCCTGCGTCAAGTCGATGTGCTGGCAGCCGACCAAATAGACGTCGTTGGTCGGGCGCTCCTGAACGGAGCGCACCATCATCGCGGCGAGGGTCATGAGACCGCGGGTCTGCCGGAAGGCCTCGTTGTCCTTGAACAGAGCGAGGATGTGCTTGAAGGACGGATGGAACGGGTAGGAGGCGGAGATCTCGTCGGCGATCTGCTCGGCGGACTTCGTTACGGTCTTGGAGCGTACCGCATCCGAGATGGCCTCGGAGAAGGCGGTCGCCACGGAATCCACGACGCCCGCGTCGGGCTCGGCAAGAAGCAGGCGCCGGCGGAGGATGTGGTAGATCTCGTCGGAACCCAGTTCCACCGGCGTGATGCTCTTGGCCTGCCGCGCGGACTCCTTCTGCAAATCTCCGTTGGCCTTCTGGATCATCGCGGCGATCTGCTGCGAGGCGCCGTGATAGCTGCCGGAAAGATTCGAGATGACGATGCAGAGGCGCTTCAGTTTCAGCGCGGCGGAGAGCAGGTTCGCGACGGCGTAGACCGTGACGTCCGCGAGCGTGCCGCCGCCGACGGGCTGCGTGACGCCGTAGCCGAAATAGGGCGGCAACTCGTCGAGCAGGATCAATGTCGGCTCATCGCCGATGAGGTTGACCCAATCCTTCTCGTTCGGCGCCTGCGGACTGCCCTTATAGAATTCGACGAAATCGCCGGCCTTGCCCAGTTGCTCGGCGATGTCGCCCCATAGGTGCTTGTCGCGGGAGATCGACCGACCCGAGATGGCGACGACGCGCGCCTCGGCCGGCGTGAAGCCCTGCGCGATCTCCTTGGGGACGAGATGCGCGAGGCCGGGATTGGCGGCGAGATACCCGAGGGCAAGCATGGAGTGCGTCTTGCCGCCACCCATGGACTGCTTGAGTTCGAAGACGGCCTGTCCCGACGACCCCGCGAGACGCTGGAGCCCCTGCCGCAGCAAGGTGTGCATGCCGCCGGTGACATAGGTCTTCCTGAAGAACGCTTCCGCGGCGCCGGCGTCGTGGCCGACGAGATCCTCGAGGCTCTCGATCTGGTCGCTGAGCGCGTAATCTATGGCCTTAGGGTCGAACCGGCAGGCGTCCTTGACCGTTTGCAGCATCGCTAGTACCCACTATCGTTGATTAGCGAGTCGTGATTCAAGGTTGAATGCGCAGCATTCGGGACGCGACGGCGATCACCTTGACGGATTTGGAGCGGGCCGAGCTCGAAGCCTTGGCGCGTTCGACGAAGACAGAAC
>PLZT01000418.1 GCA_003152255.1 Methylocystaceae bacterium
GCTTGTCGATCTTCCCATGGCCTTCACCGACCAATGGTCCGCGCTCGGACTTGTTCGTCCAGCCTGACCAGGGCGCCAGCCCGGCGGCTGAAGTCGCGGGCGAAGCGGCGCTGCCCCCATGCGGAGATATTCGCGGCTCCTTATCGAGCAATGAACCCGGGCATATATGAGGCGCGTCAGATCAAGCCATTGGTCCGCCGGCGCCTGGGCGTTTTTTCTCCCGACCATGTCGGAATCAAACCGGTCTCCGCGGTTGTCGAACCGGTCTCTTCAAGTCGCCTCAACGCTCTCGGCGGAAAATGAAATTTTGCGCTCGGAGACTCCCGTCGAATTGACGCGCGAAGTCTCCGATTTTGGAGTCTCTGACCCGCGTTCTTTGGCGCAACGCCCTGCTATGTCCCGGACATGTCGGGACTCTCCGCGAGACTAAAAATGCAGCAAAAACAAGAAGTTAACGTGGTGGAGCTGCGGGGAATCGAACCCCGGACCTCTGCAGTGCGATTGCTAAGATATGGCTTTCCCGCGCATTCCCACAAATTGATAGCCGTTCCGAAACCCCTGTCTTTTATGGGGTTGCTGATGTATTCTCATTCCTAGAAATTCCTCTGATTTGATTTGCCGTGCTTCCCCGGTGCTACCCCAGGCAAGCACGCCAAGGGCCGGAAATGCCAAAGATCACGAAGACGGTCGTCGACGCTGCGCTGCCCCAGGATCGTGAATTCACGGTTTGGGATTCCGAGCTCAAAGGGTTTGGCGTTCGTGTGCGACCATCCGGCGCCCGCTCCTATGTTGTTGTCTATCGGCCGGCCGGGGAGGGGCGGCGGGCGGCGGTTAGGCGCGTGACGATAGACGCTATCGGGAAGATCACGCCCGACCAAGCCAGGACGGTCGCCAAGCGCTTTCTTGGATTGATCGCCCATGGTGACGACCCGGCCGGCGAGCGGGCCGCGGAACGCCGCGCCGCGACCATGAGGGAATTGGCCGAAACATTCCTTTCCGAGCACGTCGAGGCCAAAAGGAAGCCCGCGACAGCGACCAAATATCGCTATGTCGTCGAGGCGTTCATTATCCCGGCGTTCGGCCGCATGAAACCTTCCGACATTACACGCGGCGCCGTGGCGCGCCTTCATCATGAGAACGCCGAGCGGCCGACGATTGCCAACTACACCGTCGCGGTTCTCTCGGCGATTTTCACATTCGGCGAGTCGCGCGGGCTCATTCCGGACGGCACAAACCCGACGCGGCATGTCGAGCGATTCGAGGAAGAAAAGCGGGAGCGGTTTCTTACAGTCGCCGAGCTCGCGCGGCTCGGCGAGGCGCTCCGGGAAGCCGAGACGACCGGACTGCCTTGGCGCGGCCCGATCGCGACCGGGCCAAAAGCGAAGCATATTGCGAAGCCTGAAAACCGCGTCTCGCGGTTCGATCCGACTGCCGTCGCGGCCGTCCGACTTTTAATGTTTACCGGCTGCAGGCTTCGCGAAATCCTGCATTTGAAATGGTCCGAAGTCGACTTTGAGCGCGGCCTGCTCTTCCTCGGCGACTCGAAGACGGGCAAAAAATCCATTGTCCTGAGCGCGCCCGCGCTGGCGATCCTGCAGGGACTTCCCGATCGCGGCGCCTATGTGATTCCCGGCGACTTGCCAGACGCGCCGCGATCCGACCTCAAAAGGCTGTGGAGCGCCGTCACGGCACGCGCCGATCTTGCTGGCGTGCGAATCCACGACTTGCGCCACACATTCGCGTCATACGGCGCCGGCGGCGGCCTTGGCCTGCCGATCGTCGGAAAGCTGCTCGGACACAGCCAGCCGCAGACAACGGCCCGCTACGCCCATTTGGACGCCGATCCATTGCGCCGCGCCGCCGACACGATCGGAGCAACCATCTCGGCGGCAATGGAAGGCGGCGGCCGCGAGAATGTCGAACCTTTGAAGAGGAAAAAGCCATGAGCGAAGATAGACCGTCACAAGCCGGCGCAGACCATTGGAGCGAGGTCATAGCCCGACTCAACGCCGAGCCCTCCCTCGCCGCCCGCTGTCTCTGTTATGTTCGATGCAACATCGACATAGCCGCGCCCGGGGCCGATGTAGCGCTCGGCGTCCCTTGTCTCAATCATGTTGGACGCGACATCCTCTTAAAGATCACGCCAAGGGCGCTTGAAATGCACCTCGCGGCGCTGGTCACACGGGTAGAGCGCTATCGAGAGAGAGAAATCGCGGTCAAAATGGCTGCGAAAGCGAAAGGGCTGTTGCGAGAACTTAGAAAGGCGCGCGAAGGCGAAGAGGGACTGTCTAACTGCGACGCTGGCGTTGATCTTAACCGACTTTCTGAGAACCTCGAGCGATTGGCCAACCCGAAAAAGCCAGCACTGCGGACCCCAAACTGGCGCAGCTTTATCGCGCGCGACATTGGCGAAGCCTATGCGATGGCATTTGATCGAAAGCCGGCCAAATCACAAACCAAGGGATCGAATAACATCGCCCGCGCCGGCGGCCCGTTTGTCCGCTTCGCTCATTTCATCATTTCGATAGCGCCATACGTGACGGTCGATAACGGCCTGGAGATAGGCACAATCGCCCGATACGTGGGCAAGGAGCGCGAGACGATAGACCGCATATGGGCGCGGCACGAAAAGTTGCGGATCCTCACGACATAGGATTTTTGCCGCTGAATTTTTTCTTTTTCCCTATTTTGTTTGTTTCTCGCGTTTCCTCGAAACTCCCAGTTGTTCATCGCGCAATCGCGCGGAATACAACGGGAGGTAGCCGTGGACGGGCAATCGGAAACCAAAAGCAAGCGCGCGTTTAATCACGCGCAACTCATGGCGCGGGTCGGGGAGCGCATTACCCTCATTTCGCCCGGCGAGGCTGCAGAAATCCTCGGCGTATCGACTTCGGCGCTGGCCAAGTGGCGCATGAACGGACTCAATGGCCCGAGTTTTGTCAAGCTCGGAACGAAGGTCAAATACGACCTCGAGACGGTTAGGGCGTGGATCGAGTCGCGCAAGCGCAAATCCACAAGCGACACTGGCAGGGAGGCCGCGTAATTGGACGCCCCCGAATGCGGCGATGGCCGCGCCGGCGTGATGCGGCGCGGCCATCGGATAGATATGCGGCTTCCTCAAGCGCATCGAAAATTTACGCTTCTCCTTTCGAACTTTCAAGCCTCGCCCCTCGCCGCGCTGGTCGCGACGATTGACCCGGCCGCGCTGATCGCGCTGGCGCCTGTCAATCGGGAGGGCTGCGACATAACGATCGCGAATCTTTCCGCGCCCCGCCGCCGTCTCCCAAACCGTCGCCGCGCGGCCGAACTTTTCGACCTCTCTTTCAAGGGCGGACGCTACACGATTGGTGCGAGCCGTTTCCCGGATGGCTCCCTCGCTGAAATATTTGTCCACCCCGCGAAGGCCTCTTGCGATCTTGCGGACGCGGCGCGCGATGCGGCTGTGACGCTCAGTCTCGCATTGCAGTTTGGCGCGCCCGCCGCCGCCATCCGCGCCGCGGTAACGCGCGAGTCCGATGGTTCGCCCGCCGGCATTGTCGGCGCCGTGCTGGACCTCCTGGCGACACAAGGTGAGGCACAATGACCTTAGCCCTGTTGATCCAAGGGACCATCGCCTTCGGGGATCCGCAACAAAAGGTCTCGCGCAACGGCAACAATTTCGTCGTCATCAAAATGAAGGCCGCGAGCGGAAACGACTCGCATGTCGTGACTGTTTTCGTTTTCAGCGAATCCGGGCAGGCTGAAGCGCTACGCCTGCATGAAGGCGATGCTCTCGCCGTCCAAGGCGTCCCGAAATTCGAGATTTATACACCGGACGGCGCCTCGCCTCGCCTGAGCCTTTCGATGACTGCCGACACGGTTCTCGCGCTCCGCCAGCCGCCCAAGGAAAGGAAGAAAAAGGACGCCGCGCCGCCTCCCACGCGCTCCGAAAAGCCCGCTCCCGATCGATCCTCGCTCGATTGCCACGGCGATTCCGGCGACGATCGTTTCGGCGACGATGTTCCGTTTTGAGGGGGCGCGATGACACTTCAATTTGAACCTCAAACGGTCGCCGCGATCGCCACCCTTTGCCTCGGCGACCCGAACAAATCCCTGTCCAAAGGCAATGAGGTTCGCTTTGGCGAAAACGGATCGATGAAAGTCACCTTGGACCTGGCGACATTTTATGACTTCGAAAACAAAGTCGGCGGCGGAATGCTCGATTTTGTTGCAAGGACAAAAGGCTATCGCGGCCCTGAGGCAATCGAGTGGTTGCGTGGCAATGGCATCGAGATAACGGACGACCAGCCGAAACCCGATAAACCCAAAGGAAAACCTTTTGCGGTCGAGGCGTTCGACTATTTGGACGAGTGCGGCGAGCTGCTATTTCAAACGCGCCGTTTCCATTTCCGCCTGCCGAATGGTTCGATCGAGGCGCGCGATAATGGCAAGCCGCGCAAAACCTTTTTTCAGCGCCGCCCGGACCCGGATCGAGCCGGGGGGTGGATCAATAATGTCGACGGTGTTCGGAGCGTTCCCTATCGCCTGCCCGAGCTGTTGAAGGCCGTCGCCGACGGTCGCGCCATCTTTATCGTCGAGGGCGAGCGCAAGGTCGACCTGCTGTGCGATTGGAATCTGGCCGCGACGTGTAACGCCGGCGGCGCGAAGAAATGGCTCCCCGAACATTCGGCGCTGTTTGTCGGCGCAACCGTCATCGTCCTGCCCGACAGCGATGACGTGGGGCGCGGTCATCTCGATCTAGGGCCTGTCATCAATTGAGC
>PLZT01000068.1:0-1048 GCA_003152255.1 Methylocystaceae bacterium
CGATCTCCCTCGCCCGCTCGTTGGCGTCGCTCTCGGCGGCGCGCATCCGCAGCGGCCCGATATGCTCCTGCGCATGCGTCGCCACGGCGTCGACCCGCGCGCCAAACCCGTGGCTAAGAAAGTAGCGGTCCTGATGCTCGCGCCATAACTTCCCCCACTCTTCGCCCTCCGCGACAAAGCTCCGCGCGCCCGCCTGCCTGATGTCTGGCGCGAGATCCCGCGCCTTCGTCGCCGACAGACGATCGCCCTCGATGCGCCTTGTCGTAATCAGAAGATGCGCGTGCCAATTGGCGCGCTCGCTCTCGAGATCGCCGCCATGCGGCGCGTGAATGTCGAGCTGAACCGCGAGGCCCCTGGCGACGAAATGTTCCTGCGCGAAAGAGCGCGCCAGTTCGATACGGTCTTCGTTGGAAACTTCCGAATTGGCCGGCAACGCCATGACGATTTCGCGGGCGACTTGAGAATCCTTGCGACGCTCCGCCGCCTCCGCCGCGTTCCACAGAGCCGAAGCGTCTGAGAATTTCGCATCGACGCCGCCCGGCAACAGCACCTCGTGGTGCTCGGGCGCGTCGCGGTGCTTAAAATAGAAAACCTCGCCCGTGCGCTCGTCGCCGATCTCGGCACGCGCGTTATAGGCCGCCGAGCGCGCCGCCGAACCGCCGGTGCTTCGCGAGATGTAGCGCGCTCTTGCGAATGCGATGGCCATCTCGTCAGAGTCGCACAGGGAGTCGCGATCTACAAGCGGCGTTGCGGAGCAACGCATATTGCCTCTGGACTCCTTCGCTCCGCTCATCGTCGCCGAACCCGCTTCGCGGTTTGTCGCCATTCAATGAATGAGCGCCGTGCTGTCAAAAAATTAGAAAAGTAACGCTCGCGTCGAACAAAAAGCGCATTCGCGGCGAAAACTAACAACACGCGTCGCTCATGGGGGCGCGGCCATTCTTTTGAAACTTGATCAAATGGATACGAAGGGAAAGCATTTTGGACCAAGCGATTCAAAAACCGAACAAAAAATACTCCAATGGCAAAACCTCCCTCGCCGAACGCC
>PLZT01000068.1:1091-2623 GCA_003152255.1 Methylocystaceae bacterium
AAGCCAAAGCCCGCGACGCCGACAAGGAGCCGCTTGTTCTCTCGCTTCCCTTCTCGCAACCCGCCCCTGTCGCGACGGCGCTACGCGCCGCCGGCATGCGCTGGAATAAGGTCATGCGCCATTGGGAAGGCCTCGCCCGCTATCACGAGGTTTTGACGCTGGCCAATGAACATGGCGGCTCGGTGCGGCGTGTGTCGGCTCCGGCCGCCGCGCCAGCTTCGCCGCCTTCGTCGATGATGGGCGCCGACAAGAGCGACGCGGCGGTCTCGTGATCTCTCGCATTGGCTATGATCTCGTCCGCGCGACCCTCCGTCTCGCGATGGCGCTCTGGCCGCTGTGGCTGTTCTGGTTCGCCTGGCGCGGTTCGAACATCGCCTGGCGCGAACTGCTGCTGACCTTTCATGGCGGCCGCGACCCCGGGTTACCTCCTCGCCTATCGCGCCTGGCCCTCCGTCGCCCTCGCCGGTCCGGTCGCGATCATGGTCGCGGCGCTCGTCGCCTATCGCATGCGACTCGCCGGACGCGTCATGGCCTATGCCGGCGTCGTCGGCGTTATCGTCGCCACGGGTCTGACCGTCTGGCCGGAAGCCGAGCGGCTCGCGCCCTACGTCCGGCAAATATCGCCAAGGCATCTCGCGAGCGGCGTGACGCCGTTCGCGATCATCAACGCCATCGATCCCGGCGTCGTCGCCGCCTTTTGCCTTGGCGGACTCGCCTTGGCGATCGCCGTCGGACTCTTGCGCGGCGACATGCCGGGCAAGCCGTTGAGGGGACTGACCCGCGCCTCGTCCGACAATCACGGCCACGCCGATTGGCTGTCGATGAAAGAAGCCAAAAAGCTCTTTCCCGGACCAGACCCGGAATTTGGCGGTATCGTCGTCGGCGAAGCTTACCGTGTCGACCAGGACCGCGCGGCGTCCGGCCCCTTCGATCCGTCGAACCAACGTTCCTGGGGACAGGGCGGCGCCGCGCCGCTGTTGATCGATCCCTGCCGCTCGGGGTCGACCCATGCGCTGGTCATCGCGGGCTCCGGCGGCTTCAAGACGACTTCTGTCGGCGTGCCGACGATGCTGACCTGGACCGGCGCGGCCGTCGTGCTCGATCCGTCGCGCGAGATTGGGCCAATGGTACACAAGGCTCGCGTGCGGATGGGCCACCGCGTCGTGACGCTCGATCCCAATGACGCCGGCGCCGGCGCCTTCAATGTTCTCGACTGGATCGATACCGGCTCGCCCCTCGCCGAATCCAATATCGAGGCCGTCGTCGGCTGGATCGCCGGCGAAAGCGGACAGCGCGAGCGCGCGGCGTCCGGCGCGCATTTCTTCAAGGACAGCGGCAAGGCGCTGATCGCCTGCGTCCTCGCCGACATTCTCTGGGACGAGACCCTTTCTCCCCGGGAGAAATCTCTAAAGCGCCTGCGGCAAATTTTGATCACGCCCGAAGACGGGCTGCGCGAAGTCCTTCAGCGCATAAATGCGACCTCCGCTTCCGCCATGGCCCGTGATCTCGCCGGCACGCTGATGGGCCTCGTC
>PLZT01000466.1 GCA_003152255.1 Methylocystaceae bacterium
TAGGCGAACACGAAGCGCGTCGCCTCCGGGTCGCGCACCGTGTCCTGTCTCCACCTCTCCACCAGCGCCGCGCGCGCCTGGTCCGGCTTCTCGGTCCACGTAATCGCGCCGTTCTTGGCGAAGGCGGACACGGCCTCGACAAAGTTGCCCTCCGCCAAATCGCGCGCTGCCCGTCGCTGCCAGTCGACTCTTTGCCGCGTCACCTCGGTGATCTCGGAAGAGCCGTGCCGCTGCTTCAGCTCCGAAAACAGCCCGCCGCGTTCGATTGACGCGAGCTGACGATCGTCGCCCGCGAGGATGAGCCTGGCGCCGCCGCGCCGCGCCTCGACCAAAAGTTCGCGCGTTATGCGCGTATCCAGCATCGCCGCCTCGTCGACAATCACGACGGTGCTCTTGTCCCAAATCGCCCGGCCGTTCTTGAGCCGGAACAGTTCGGCATGCACGGTCGAGGCGCGCGCGAAACCGTCGGCTTTCAAATCCTCGGCGACGCTGTTGGTCGGCGCGAGTCCGATGACCCGCCGCCCCTGCTCGTGATGCGCGTCGCGAATGGCGGCAAGCGTAAAACTCTTGCCGGTTCCCGCCCGCCCCTCGATGATTTTGAGCCCACCCTCGGCCGTGGCGTGCTCGAACGCCGCCAGCTGATCCTCGCGAAGAGATTTTTCCGCCAACGCACGACGCCTCGCCGATTCCGGCGCGGCCTTGTGATGGCGCGCGTCGGCGAGCGCACGCGCTTCCTGAAGCGCCTCGCGCTCCTCGGCCCGCACGCGGCGCGTGGTGAAGCGCCCGCTTGCTTCCCCGGTGTCGCGCTCGTGCAGGGGAACCATCTCGTCGCGGGAAAACACTTTTGCGTGAACGCCCGCGCGCTCCGCCTCCTCGCCGATGTGCCTTGAGAGATACCGATCAAGGTCGCGCTCCGAAAACGTCGCGTTGTTCCGGGTGAGCGCCTCCAGAACTTTTTCTGGATCGCGCGCCGCCTCGCTATTCGCCCGCGCGATCTCCCTCGCCCGCTCGTTCGCCTCGCTTGTCGCGGCGCGCATCCGCAGCGGCCCGATATGCTCCTGCGCATGCGTCGACGCAGCGTCGACCCGCGCGCCAAACCCATGGGCGAGAAAGTAACGGTTCTGATGATCGCGCCACAAAGCGCCCCATTCGTCGCCTTCCGCGACAAAAGCCCGCGCGCCGGCCTGCCTGATGTCAGGCGCGAGATCCCGCGCCTTCGTCGCCGACAGATGATCGCCCTCGATGCGCCTAGTCGTAATCAGAAGATGCGCGTGCCAATTGGCGCGCTCGCTCTCCAGATCGCCGCCATGCGGCGCGTGAATGTCGAGCTGAACCGCGAGGCCCTTGGCGACAAAATGCTCCCGCGCGAAGGAGCGCGCCAGTTCGATCCGGTCCTCGTTGGAAACTTCGGCGTTCGCCGGCAAGGCCATGACGATTTCGCGGGCGACTTGAGAATCCTTGCGACGCTCCGCCGCCTCCGCCGCGTTCCACAGAGCCGAAGCGTCCGAGAATTTCGCATCGGCGTTTTCGGGGAGCAGCACCTCGTGGTGCTCGGGCGCGTCGCGGTGCTTGAAGTAGAAAACCTCGCCCGTGCGCTCGTCGCCGATTTCCGCGCGGGCGTTGTATGCAGCCAAGCGCGCCGCCGAACCGCCGGTGCTTCGCGAGATGTAACGCGCTCTGGCGAATGCGATGGCCATCTCGTCAGAGTCGCACACAGAGTCGTGCTCTACAAGCGGCGTTGTGGAGCAACGCATATTGCTTCTGCACTCCATCACTCCGCTCTTCGCCGCAGAACCCGCTTCGCGGTTTGTCGTGGCTAAATAATTGGCGATGCGCAGTGGAAAAGTCATGAAAGCAGCGCGCGCGTCGAACAAAAAGCGCATTCGCGGCGGAAACCAACAACACGCGTCACCCATGGGCGGCGCGGCCATTCTTTTGAAACTTGATCAAATGAATACGAAGGGAAAGCATTTTGGACCAAGTGATTCAAAAACCGGACAAAAAATCCCCCAATGGCAAAACCTCCCTCGCCGAACGCCTAAAACGCCTCGAACAGCAAAAGGCCCGGCTGCAACTCGCCGAGAGCAAAATCAAAGACGATGAACGCAGGGCGCGAACGCGTCGCCTCATCGAGATCGGCGCGCTCGTTGAAAAGGCCGGCCTCGCCGCCCTTCCCGCCAATGCCCTCTATGGCGCGCTGTTAGAGGCCGCGAACAAGGCGACCGACGCCAGCGACGTCGCGCGGTGGGAGACGTTTGGCGGCCGCGCCTTCGCCCAAGAAGCCAAAGCCCGCGACGCCGACAAAGAGCCGCTTGTTCTGTCGCTGCCCTTGTCGCAGCCGACGCCTGTCGCGACGGCGCTACGCGCCGCCGGCATGCGCTGGAATAAGGTCATGCGCCATTGGGAAGGCCTCGCCCGCTATCACGAGGTTTTGACGCTTGCCAATGAACATGGCGGCTCGGTGCGTCGTGTGTCGGCTCCGGCCGCCGCGCCAGCTTCGCCGCCTTCGTCGATGATGGGCGGCCTTTCCGGCAAGAGCGACGCCAAAGTCGACAACAAGAGCGACGCGGCGCTCTCGTGATCGCTCGCATCGGGTATGATCTCGTCCGCGCGAGTCTGCGACTCGCGATGGCGCTCTGGCCGCTGTGGCTGTTCTGGTTCGCATGGCGCGGTTCGAACATCGCCTGGCGCGAACTGCTGCTGACCTTTCACGGCGGCCGCGACCCGGGTTACCTCCTCGCCTATCGCGCCTGGCCCTCCGTCGCCCTCGCCGGGCCGGTCGCGATGATGGTCGCGGCGCTCGTCGCCTATCGCATGCGACTCGCTGGACGCGTCATGGCCTATGCCGGCGTCGTCGGCGTCATCGTCGCCACCGCGCTGACCGTGTGGCCGGAAGCCGAGCGGCTCGCGCCCTACGCCCGGCAAATCTCGCCAAGGCATCTCGGGAGCGGCGTGACGCCGTTCGCGATCATCAACGCCATCGATCCCGGCGTCGTCGCGGCCTTTTGCCTTGGCGGACTCGCCCTGGCGATCGGCGTCGGACTCTTGCGCGGCGACATGCCGGGCAAGCCGTTGAGGGGACTGACCCGCGCCTCGTCCGACAATCACGGCCATGCCGATTGGCTGTCGATGAAAGAAGCCAAAAAGCTCTTTCCTGGACCAGACCCGGAATTTGGCGGTATCGTTGTCGGCGAAGCTTACCGTGTCGATCGGGACCGCGCGGCGTCCGGCCCCTTCGATCCGTCGAACCAACGTTCCTGGGGACAGGGCGGCGCCGCGCCGCTGTTGATCGATCCCTGCCGCTCGGGGTCGACCCATGCGCTGGTCGTCGCGGGCTCCGGCGGCTTCAAGACGACATCGGTCGGCGTGCCGACGATGCTGACCTGGACCGGCGCCGCCGTCGTGCTCGATCCCTCGCGTGAGATTGGACCAATGGCGCACAAGGCTCGGGTGCGCATGGGTCACCGCGTCGTGACGCTCGATCCCAATGACGCCGGCGCCGGCGCTTTCAATGTTCTCGACTGGATCGATACCGGCTCGCCCCTCGCCGAATCCAATGTCGAGGCCGTCGTCGGTTGGATCGCCGGCGAAAGCGGACAGCGCGAGCGCGCGGCGTCCGCCGCGCATTTCTTCAAGGACAGCGGCAAGGCGCTGATCGCCTGCGTCCTCGCCGACATTCTCTGGGACGGGACCCTTTCTCCCCGGGAGAAATCTCTAAAACGCCTGCGGCAAGTTTTGATCACGCCCGAAGACGGGCTGCGCGAAGTCCTGCGGCGCATAAACGCGACTTCTTCTTCCGTCATGGCCCGTGATCTCGCCGGCACGCTGATGGGCCTCGTCGCCGAAACTTTTTCCGGCGTCTACGCCAACGNNTCGGCGCGCTGCTCAACGCCGCTTATGAAGCGGACGGCGCCGTAAAGGGCCGCATCCTGTTCCTGCTCGATGAGGTCTCGCGTCTCGGCTACATGGGGGTGCTCGAACAGGCCCGCGACGCCGGCCGTAAATATGGCATTACCCTCCTCCTCCTCTATCAGTCGCTCGGGCAGCTGGTCGAGCAATGGGGGCGCGAGGGCAAGCAGGCCTGGTACGACTCGACCTCCTGGCGGTTGTTCGCCGCCATCCAGGATCCCGAAACCGCGCGCGAACTCTCAAGCATGTGCGGCGAGCATGGCGTCATGGCGACGAGTCTCGGCGATAGCGTCAACGCCTCGGGTCGTGTCGGCGGCGCCTACGCCTCCAACTCTTCCGGCCGCAGCGAGAACCGTTCGGAAATCCGCCGGGCGCTGATCAAGCCCGACGAGCTGCTCCAGGACGCCCGCGCCGACGAAGCCTTTGTCATCCTGCGCGGCGCGAAGCCCCTGCGTTGTGGCCGCGCGATTTATTTTCGCCGGCCGGAGATGCGCGGACAAGTCGAGGCGAGCCGGTTTCACAAAGCCCCGGTCGGCGCATGAATGGCGACGGCGCGGTGGAGCGCCTGCTCGGGGGCGTGTTTGGCGTCGTGGTCGCTCTCGCGCTGCTTGGCTGTCTGCTGTTGCTGTTTCGCGCCTATGCCGGCGTTGTCCTGATCGGATGCGTCGGCGTCGCCGGCTGGCGGCTGTGGCGGGCGCAAGCTCGGAGCGCCGTTCTCCGCCACGCGAACGCTCAAAGCGGGGCGCGCGCGCGGCCTTTGCCGGAGGTTCTCGCGGAACTCGACGCGCTGGTCGGCCTCGCCGAAGTGAAGGCGGAAGTGCGTAAGCTGATCGATGTGCTGGAAGCCGATCGCGCGCGGCGCCGGCATGGGCTGGTTGCGACGCCACCCGCCCTGCACTGCGTCTTCCTCGGCAATCCCGGCACGGGAAAGACGACCGTCGCCCGGCTCATGGGCGAGATTCTCGCCGGGCTCGGTTATCTGAAAAAAGGCCATCTCG
>PLZT01000132.1 GCA_003152255.1 Methylocystaceae bacterium
CCGCGTCCTTGCAACGCCTTGACAATGGCGTATTTGTGCTCGGGGAACACGCGAGCGAATCCGTCCGCCCTCTCGATCGCGTCGGCGATGTCGGACGGAACATTATTCGGGTCCATGTCTTTGGGGAAGACATCGGACGCCGCGATGATATGAGAGCCGAGCCCAAGTTGACGCGCTGTCTCGATGGCGATGGCCGTGTCGTCGCCGGTCACCATTTTAACTCGAACGCCCTTCCTATTGGCCGTTTCAATCGTCGCCTTCGAATCCTCGCGCGGCGGATCGAACATCGGCAGGATGCCGAGCAGCGACCAACTGTGGCCGCCGTCCTCGGAGCGGGCGACGGCGAGCGCGCGCGAACCCTTGGCGGCGAGTTCATCGACGGTCTGTTTGACTCGCTGCGCGATATCGGGCGACGCCTGGACAAAATCGACGATCGCCTGCGGCGCGCCTTTGGTGACGACCAGAGTCTTGCCCTGGGAATCCGCGACCGTGGCTTGCGTGCGCTTGCTCACCGGATCGAAAGGCGTGAAGTTCACCTGAGAATATGTTTTCAAAGCGCTCTGGTTCTTCAACGCGGTGATCACTGCTGTGTCGATCGCGTCGCGATCCTCGATCTTCGAAGCAAGCGCGGCGGCCAAAATGCACTCTTGCGGATCCTTGGCCGCGAGCAGGATCGGGTCGGCCAAGGTGAGCTGATTCTTGGTCAGCGTTCCCGTCTTGTCGGAACACAAAATATCGACCCCGGCCATTTCTTCGATTGCCGAGAGCTTTGAGACGATGGCCTTTTCCTTCGACAGAGCCAAAGCTCCCAAGGCCATGGTGATCGAGAACACCGCCGGCATCGCCACCGGAATGGAGGCGACGAGCAGGACCAGAACGAACTGCAAGATGCTCAACGCGTCGGCGAGGTCCCAATCGTCGGCGATAACGAGGTCATGATACACTTTGAAGGCGACCATGATCATCGCCAACACGACGGCCAAAATAATCAAGAAGTTGCCGATCTGGAACATCGCCTTCTGCGCGTGGCTCACCGCGCCGGCGCCGGCGACGAGCTTTGCGGTGCGCCCGAAAAACGTGTTTGAGCCAGTCGCGATGACGACGCCGACCATCTCGCCCTGTTTGACGATGCTGCCGGAATAGGCCACGTCGCCGACTTTCTTCGCCACCGGCAACGACTCTCCCGTCAACGCCGCCTGATCGATCGACGCATAGTCGCCACTCACGAAGCGGATATCCGCGGGAACGATGACGCCGAGGCGAACCTTTACGATGTCTCCGGGCGCGAGAGTCTCAGCCGGCGCCGTGCGCCATTCGCCGTCCCGCAATACGGTTGCTTCCAGCGCCAGACCTTTCTTCAAGGCCGTCAGAGCATCGGAGGCTTTCCGGTCCTGCCAGAATTCGAGCGCGGCGTTGAAGAACAGCAGCCCGGCGATGATGGCGAAGTCATCCCAATGGCCGATGAAAGCCGAGACGGCCGCGGCCGCTTCGATCATGTAGGCGATCGGCCCGCAGAAATACCCGAAGATCTTTCTCATGAGGCTGACCTGTTTTTCGACCAGCGCGTTGGGGCCGTATTTGGCGAGGCGCTGACCCGCCTCAATGCTGCTCAGACCGCGTTCGGGTTGAGCCGCGAGTTGAGTGAGGACCTCGTCGAGGGGCATCTTCTCGAAATCGGCGCCGGCCTTTGATCGAGCTTCGACCATGGGCGTTGTGGACGTTTGAGCAAGACCAGACATAGATCAATCCTCCAATTGAACCAGCAGCCGCCACGTGACGGTTTAGTGCAGAGTTGTGACGCCATGGGCTCGCAATGCTTCGACGACGCCATCGAAGATCAAACCGACTCCCATGGCGGAGACGAAAAAGCCGACAATGCGAGTGATCGCGTCGATGCCCATTGGACCTAATCGAGCCACTAATTTCCCGGCGTAGGCCAGGCACAGATAGGTGACGAACATCGTGGCCAGGATAGCGAGCGCGATGGCGACGAAGGATTGGAACTCGGCCTCCGAGTGCTTTATCAGCGTGGTCATGCCGAGGATGGTGGCGATGGCTCCCGGACCGCACATCAGCGGCAACGCAAGCGGCACGAATGCTATGTTGCCGTCTTGGCCGGCGCCGGCCGCCGGAATGATCGATCCATTATCGGAAGACGCCGAGAAGAGTTGGAAGCCTATCCGCATCAAGATAATGCCGCCGACAATGCGAACCATGCTCAGAGGCACCCCGAAAAGCCGGAGTATCAAGGTGCCAAAGAGCAAAAAGAAAAGCATCAGCAGCACGGCGTAAATGCATGACTGGCGCGCGACCGCGCGATGTTCGTTCAGGTCTTTGCCGTCGAGAAGTTTCAGGAAGACTGGTAGGGCCTCCAGAGGATTGATAATCGCCCGCGGCGTCGTGAACGTGCTAATGAACAATGTGAACTCCGGTCTCATGCCGCCGCTCTCCCAACGATTGCCTTTGCCCCGTTTCGGCGAGGCCCGAGGGCCACGCCGCCCGTGACCCCATATCGACCGAGTTCATCGCGCGCTCTCTTAGTCGCCAACAAGACTACCGTCTGTCCTGACAACGGCGCCGGCGCGAATGTGAGGCATGGATGGGTCCAAAACGCATGATGTCACGCCCTCATCTTGCCAAGGTGATTTAATCCCCGTTTCGCTGAAAGCCTGACCTGAAATTGG
>PLZT01000666.1 GCA_003152255.1 Methylocystaceae bacterium
AAGCGTCCGATGAACGTTCGCGCTGGCAAAACCTCCCCGGAGATCAGTCTGAAACCCTCAGCCCGACAGGCTGCTAGTCGGCGGCGCGAGTCCAAATGCGCGCAATAAGTTTATTTTTTCGTCGCCACATTCTGCTATGCTTCCTCCAGGTTGAATCAATTGCGAATCCGCCTGTCGACGAGCGATTCGCGCTGTTCCCGAGACGCACATATGACCAGCACAGCCAAGGACGCGGCCGAAATAATTAAATCCCGCAATTCGCACGGCTTCATCGAGGCGGCGGTTATTCTCGGCCGCAATCTTTACAGCGTGGCCGACCTCGCCGAGAACGCGGTCTCCGTGCCCTACGTGGATTTGCCGGGCTTTCCGCGCACGGAGGCGACGCCGGACGGCCAACTCCTCATCTGCACCATCGAGGGCATACCGACGCTGATCCTGAAGGGGCGCGTCAATTTTCACGAAACCGGCGATCCCAGCCAAATGGCTGGGCCTATCGAGACTTTGTCTCTTCTTGGCGTGCGCAGTATTCTGTCGACGACATTCGCCAGTTCCGTAAACGCCAATCTCGTGCCGAGCAGCCTGGTGGCGATCACCGATCATATCGACCTGAAGGGGCTCAATCCGTTGATCGGGGCGCCCGGCGAGAACAATTTCGTCAATATGAACGACGCCTACGACAAGCGGCTGCTGCGCCGGCTCAGTGTTTCGGCCGCCGCCGCCGGCGTGAGCGTGCGCGAAGGCGTGTTCATCTGGTTCTCCGGCCCGAGTTTTGAAACGCCCGCCGAAGTCAAGATGGCGAGGCTGCTCGGAGCCGATCTCCTTGGCGTTTCCGTCGTTCCCGAGGCGATACTCGCCCGGCGCTTTGGCGTTCCCTTCGCCGGCGTCGCCGTCGTCACGGATTTTGGCGCGGGCTTTTCGGGCGGCGCGCCCTCCGGCGATTTCACCCGCGGTCCGGCGGTCGCCGGATTGATGGCGCTCAAGCGCCTCGTTCGCGGTTACGTCAAGAGTCGTTAGCGGCGCCGGCCCGATAGGCGATGAAGGGGCGGCGCCGTCGGCGTCCATTTGACTCCGATGACGAGCTTGATTTATAGGCGGCGCGGAGGGTGCGCCTATAAATTAGGCGGCTCGCATGTCGAATCCCTTTCGAGAAAGCTCCCGCCGCTTTAATCTCGCGAGCGGGGTAACGCTCCCTTAACACTAACGAAGCCTAATGGAACTTGGTCGGCGAACTGGCGCGACGGCGGCCGCCCGTTGTTTGTCGCCCCCGCGGTTCCAATTCATTGCAGACCGTCCCGACGCCATCGAGTCCTTTCCGCGCCGCGATCCTGAAACGCGGCCCGCGGGTTTGCTCGCGTTCGGCGCGCCGGACCCATCGGAGCCAACATATGACGAGCCGGCGCGGCGAACCCCAGACCATTGACGCCCGCCACGCGCCCGTGTTGCTCGCCGAGGCCGTCGCGGCGCTCGATCCGAAGGAGGGTGGGCGCTATCTCGACGCCACATTTGGGGCGGGCGGCTATTCGCGCGCCCTGCTCGAATTTCCCCGCTCGCGCGTGCTGGCTCTCGATCGCGACCCGCTGGCGGTGCGTGGCGGCGCCGGCCTCGTCGAACAGGCCGCCGGCCGCCTGACCCTGGTCGAGGCGCGCTTTTCCCAATTGGAGCAGGTCGCCTCGCGGGAAAATTTCCTGCCGCTCGATGGCGTCGTGCTCGACATTGGCGTTTCCTCGATGCAGTTCGACGAGGCCGAGCGCGGCTTTTCCTTTCGCGGCGACGGACCGCTCGACATGCGGATGGAAGGGCGGGGCCGTAGCGCGGCCGAGATTGTCAACGAGACGGAAGAGGAAGCGCTGGCCGACATCCTCTATTATTACGGCGAGGAGCGCGCCTCGCGCCGCATCGCCCGCGCCATTGTCCATGACCGCGAGCAGGCGCCGTTCCTGACGACGCGTCAGCTGGCGTCGATGATCGAGCGCGTCGCGCCCGGAAAACCCGGCGAAATACATCCGGCCACCCGGACGTTTCAGGCNNTTGCCGGGCGAGCCGGAGCCCACGCCCGCGACCTTCGTCCAGCATGGGCGGCAACCGGTCGCGCCGTCATCGGCCGAAATCGCCGCCAATCCGCGCGCGCGATCCGCCAAGCTGCGCCATGCGACGCGCACGCAAGCTCCGCCGCGCGGGGTCGGCGGCGTAGCCGACGACAAACTACAGCGGCTCGCGCGCCTTCCGGTCCGCGCTAAAGGGAGAGGCTGAAAATGCTGCGCTTTCTCAATATCGCCGCGATCCTCGCCCTGGTCGGCTCCGCCATTTACGCCTATTCGATCAAATATCAGACGAGCTATCGCGCCGAACAGATCGTCAAAACCAAGCTCGAAATCAAGGCGGAACATGACGCCATCGCCGTGTTGCGGGCGGAATGGTCCTTTATGACGCGTCCGGAGCGCGTTCAACAGCTCGCCGACCGCTATCTCGATCTGCAGCCCTTGACCGCGGACAAGATCGAGACCGCGCGCGAGCTTCCGGAGCGCGCCCCCCATGTCGACGCCATCGCGGCCAAGATAGACATGCTGGGCCTTGGCGTCGCCAGCACGCCCGCCGCCGATCCGGGAGCCGCGCCGACGACGCCCAAGACGCCCGCCAAGACGAGCGCCGCGACGCAGACGAAGGGAACAGGACATCAGAGATGACGATGGACGCTGGGCAAATTCACGACGCGCCGTCCTCGGACGGCAAGGGGCCGGCCCGCGCGAGGACGAGCGCGGCGGAGCGCCTGCGCGGCTTCGCGCGAGCGGCTTTCTCGACGAATCTCGCCAGCAGCACGTCGCGCATGCGCCTCGTCGCGCTGCTGTTCCTCGGGATTTACGGCGTCATCGGCGGCCGGCTGGTGTTTTTGGGCTTCAGGCCGGACCCCGCCGATTTGCGCCGCGCCGCGGCCGAGGCGGTGGCCGCCGCGCGTCCCGATCTTCTCGACCGCAACGGCGAGATTCTCGCGACCGACGTGAAGACCATGTCGGTCTTCGCCGAGCCGCGCCGCCTCATCGACAAGGACGAGGCGACCGAACTGCTCACCGCCGCGCTGCCGCAGGTCGACGCGCGCGAATTGCGCGAACGTCTCGCCTCGAAAAAGGGCTTCATTTGGGTCAAGCGCGAGGTGACGCCGCATCAGCGCGACGAGGTGTTTCACCTTGGCCTGCCCGGCGTCGGCCTCATCGCCGAGAACAAGCGCGTCTATCCCAACGGCCCGATCGGCGCGCATGTGCTCGGCTTCGCCAACGTCGATAACATCGGCATCGCCGGCATGGAGAAATTCGTCGACGGGCAGGGGCTCGCCGATCTTCACGGCGCCGGCTTCAGCATGACGCCCGAGGAGCTGTCGCCGATCACGCTCTCGCTCGACATCAAGGCGACGCACGCGCTGCGCGACGAACTGGCGAAGGGCGTCGAGCACTTCAAGGCGCTGGCGGGCGCNNAATATGATCAACCGCCTCAATGTCGGCGTCTATGAAATGGGCTCGACCTTCAAGGCGCTGACCATCGCCATGGCGCTCGACAGCGGCAAGGTCAATCTCAACTCGCACTTCGACGCGCACAGCGCGCTCACCTCCGGGCGCTTCAGGATTCACGATTATCACCCCCAGAACCGCGCGCTTAGCGTGCCGGAAGTCTTCACCTATTCCTCCAACGTCGGCGTCGCGCGCATGGCGCTCGGCCAGGGCGTCGAGAAGCACAAGGCGTTTTTGCGCAAGATGGGCCAACTGACGCGCATGCGCACCGAATTGCCGGAGAGCGCCGCGCCGATCGTGCCGCAGAACTGGGGCGAGCTGAACACGATGACCATCGCCTTCGGCCACGGTCTCGCGGTCGCGCCGCTGCAGGCGATGATGGCGGTCGCGGCGTTGATGAACGGCGGCTATCTCATCACGCCGACCTTCGTCAAACGCAGCGAGGAAGAAGCCAGGAAGGACGCGCCGATCGTCATCAAGCCGGAGACGAGCGAAGCGATGCGCTATCTGATGCGCCTCAACGCCGAGAAGGGCACGGCCAAGAAAGTCGATATCGCCGGCTATTTCGTCGGCGGCAAAACCGGCACGGCGGAGAAGGTGATCCACGGCCATTATTCCAAGAGCCGCCTGTTCACGACCTTCATGGCGGTGGCGCCCTCGGATAAGCCCAAATATCTATTCATGACCTTGATGGACGAACCGCAGGGCTTGCCCGAAACCGGCGGCTACGCCACCGCCGCCTACAACTCGGGTTTGGTCACGGGGAAAATCATCGAGCGCGTTGGGCCCTTGCTCGGGCTGGCGCCGCGTTTCGAGGCGCCGAAGGAGCCTTTCCCGATCCTGGCGAGAATGGGCTACGGTTTTGTCAACGTGCCGGCGACCGGCGGCGGAGGACATTGATGCGGCTAGCCGAACTGCTGGGCGGCGCCGGGCTGGACCCGGCCTTGGCCGATCTCGACATCGCCGGGATCAGCGCGGACAGCCGCGCCGTGGAGCATGGTTTCGCTTTTTTCGCGATTCCCGGTTTCGCCGGCGACGGCCTGAACTTCGTCGCCGACGCCAAGGCGCGCGGCGCCAGCGTGGTGATCGCCCAACGCGAGGCGCCGAGCGATTTGCCGCTGATCGTCGTCGCCGACGCGCGCGCCGCCCTGGCGTTGGCCGCCGCGCGCTTTTATCCGCGTCAGCCCGAAACCATCGCGGCTGTCACCGGCACCAGCGGCAAGACCTCGGTCGTCGCGTTCCTGCGTCAGATTTGGCGGTCGCTTGGATTTGAAGCGGCGTCGCTCGGCACGGTCGGCGTCGTCGACGCCTCGGGCGCGCATTATGGCGCGCTGACGACGCCGGGCCCGGTCGAACTGCATCGCACGCTCGACGAACTCGCGTGGCGCCGCGTCACGCATCTCGCCATGGAGGCCTCGTCGCTCGGGATCGATCAGCGCCGCCTCGACGGCGTTCGGCTCACGCTCGCCGCCTTCACCAATTTCTCGCGCGATCACCTCGACCATCACCGCGATCTCGAAGACTATTTTCGCGCGAAGATGCGGCTGTTCGATACGCTGCTGCGACCCGGCCAGAGCGTGGTGTTCGACGCGGACAGCGATGTCGCGCCGCGCGTCCTCGAAGTTCTGCGCGCGAGAGGGTTGAAGCCCTTTGGCGTCGGCGCCAAGGGCGACGCAATCGCGCTGCTGGGCGCCGAGCCGAACGCCTTGGCGACGCGCCTGCGCCTGCGTCACGCCGGCGTCGATCACGGCGTCGAACTGCCGCTCGCCGGCGCCTTTCAGACCGCCAATGCGCTCGTCGCGGCTGGCCTCGCCATCGAGAGCGGGGCGGAGCCCGCGCGCGTCTTCGCGGCCTTGGAAAAATTGCAGGGCGCGCCTGGGCGGCTGGAGCGCGTGGGCACACGCCTCGGCGCGCCGATTTTCGTCGATTACGCCCATAAGCCCGACGCGCTCGAAAAGGTTGTCGCGACGCTGCGGCCGCTGGTCAAGGGGCGGTTGATTCTGGTGTTTGGCTGCGGCGGCGACCGCGATCGCGGCAAGCGTCCGCTGATGGGCGAGATCGCCGCGCGCGGCGCCGACATCGCGATCGTCACCGACGACAACCCGCGAAGCGAAGACCCGGAGGCGATCCGCGCCGCCATTCTCGTTGGCGCGATGCTGGCCGGGGGCGCGACAATCAACGAAATCGGCGACCGCCGCGCCGCGATCGAGGCGGCCGTCGCGATGCTGCGCGAGGGCGACGCGCTCGTCGTGGCCGGCAAAGGTCACGAAACGGGCCAGATCATAGGGCAATCGACGTTACCCTTCTCCGATCACGACGTCATCGCGGCCGCCCTGGCGGCGGCGCCTTTGGAAAACGCTTCATGATACAAGAACCCCTATGGACCGGACTCGGCCTCGTCGGCGCGCTCAACGCCCGCGTGAGCGGGGGCGGTCTGCCCCGCAAGGCGAGCGGCGTCTCCATCGACACGCGCACGCTGGAGTCCGGCGATTTGTTTTTCGCCATCAAGGGCGACGCGCGCGACGGACATGATTTCGTTCCCGCGGCCTTCGAAAAGGGCGCTGCGGCGGCTGTCGTGGACGAAGCGCATGCGCGCGACTTCGCGGCCGCCGGTCCGCTTTTCGTCGTCAAGGACGTGCAGGCCGCGCTGGAGCGCCTCGGCGCATATGCTCGCGCGCGCACGAACGCCTATATCGCGGCGATCACCGGCTCGGTTGGCAAAACATCGACCAAGGACATGGCGGGCCTGGTGTTTTCGCGCTTCGGCGCGACCCATGCGTCGGCCGCCTCTTATAACAATCAATGGGGCGTGCCGCTGTCGCTCGCGCGGATGCCGGCGGCGACGCGCTTCGGCATTTTCGAAATCGGCATGAATCACGCCGGCGAAATCGCCGCGCTGGTCGAGCAGGTGAAGCCGCATGTCGCGGTCGTGACCCGCGTCGCGCCGGTGCACCTCGAATATTTCGATTCGCTGGAGGCCATCGCCGACGCCAAGGCCGAGATTTTCGGCGGCCTGCTCGAGGGAGGCGTCGCGATCGTCAACCGCGACGACGAGACCTTCGAGCGCCTCGCGGAAGCAGCGCGGGTCTCCGGGGCCGGGCATGTCTTCAGCTTCGGCTCGGGGGAGGGCGCGGAGGCGCGCCTCATCTCCTACGAAACCCATGGCGCGGTGGGCGTGGCGAGCGCCGAGATTTTCGGCCGGCGCATAAATTACCGCATCAACGCGCCGGGACGGCACATAGCTCACAATGCGCTAGCGGTGCTGCTCGTCGCCAGTGTTTTCGACATCGATTTGGAGCAGGCCGCGGCGGCGCTGGAGGAATTCACGCCCTCGACCGGGCGCGGGCGGCGCGAAACGCTCGAACGCGCGGGCGGGACGATCATCTTGATCGACGAAAGCTACAACGCCAATCCGACATCCATGCGCGCGGCTTTCGAGTTGCTCGCGGCGACAAACCCTGGCCCCGGCGGACGGCGCGTCGCCGCGCTTGGCGACATGCTGGAGCTTGGGCCGCGCTCGGGCGAACTGCACGCCGAACTCGGCCAGGACCTCGCGCGCGCGCGGGTCGATCTTTTGTTCACGGCGGGGCCGAACATGGCGCGCGCCTTTTACGCCGCTCCCGAAGCGATGCGCGGCGCGCATCGTCTCACCGCCGCCGAACTTGAAGGGTTGTTGTTGTCCGCGCTGCGTCCCGGCGACGTGGTGATGGTCAAGGGATCGAACGGTTCTCGCACGGGCGCGCTTGTCGCGGCGTTGCGGAACACCTCCAATGCCGCCGCGAACGCCGGCTGAAGGATTTGAAATAATGCTAACGCTGCTCGCGGACTATTCTCACTTGTTCGGCCCGCTCAACGTCTTTCGTTATATCACCTTTCGCGCCGCCTGCGCGGCGGCGACGGCGTTGTTCTTCGTGTTCTTCTATGGTCCTGGCGTCATCTCCGCGCTGCGCCTCAAGCAAGGCAAGGGCCAGCCGATCCGCGAGGACGGGCCGGCCTCGCATCTCCTCAACAAGAAGGGCACGCCGACAATGGGCGGGCTGATGATCCTCTCGGGGCTCATCCCCAGCACGCTGCTATGGGCCAATTTCAAGAACGCCTATGTCTGGATCGTGCTGTTCGTGACGGTCTGCTTCGGAGCGATCGGCTTTTACGACGATTACCTCAAGGTGACGAAGCAATCGCACAAGGGATTTTCCGGTTGGCTGCGGCTGCTGATCGAGTTCATCGTCGCCGGCGTCGCCTGTTACGCCATGACGCTCGTCGGCGGCGAGGACATGCATAAGTTGGGTTTGCCGATGCTCAAGGGGTTTGTAATGAACCTCGGCTGGTTCTTCCTGCCATTTGGAGCCTTCGTGATCGTCGCGGCCGGCAATTGCGTCAATCTCACCGACGGGCTCGACGGGCTCGCGATCGTGCCCTCGATGATCGCCGCCGGAACCTTCGCGATCTTCGCCTATCTCGTCGGCAATTCGGTGTTCTCCTTCTACCTTGGCGTCAATCACGTCGCTGGCGTCGGCGAACTGACGATCGTCTGCGCTTCGCTGATTGGCGCGGGTCTGGGCTTTCTGTGGTTCAACGCGCCGCCCGCGCAGATCTTCATGGGCGACACCGGCTCGCTGGCGCTCGGCGGCCTGCTCGGCGCCGTCGCGGTGTCGGTGAAGCAGGAGTTCGTGCTCGTCATCGTCGGCGGGCTGTTCGTGCTGGAGGGCGCGTCGGTGATCGTCCAGGTCGGATATTTCAAACTCACGGGAAAGCGCATTTTTCTGATGGCGCCGATCCACCATCACTTCGAAGAAAAGGGATGGAAAGAGCCGCAGATCGTGATCCGCTTCTGGATCATCGCGTTCGTGCTCGCGCTCATGGGACTTTCAACGCTGAAACTGAGGTGACGATGACGCCGGTCAGCACATTCAACGGCAGGAGCGTGGCGCTCTTTGGTCTTGGCGGCTCCGGGCTCGCCACCGCGAAGGCGCTTATCGCCGGCGGCGCCAATGTCACGGCCTGGGACGATAGCGAGGCGGGCCGCGCCAAGGCGCTCGCCGAGAAAATCCATGTCGAGGATTTGGATGGCGCCGACTGGAGCCGGTTCGACGCGCTGATTCTGACGCCCGGCGCGCCATTGACGCATCCCGTCCCGCATTGGACCGTCCAGCGCGCCAGGGCGCTGGACATCGAGGTGATTGGCGACATCGAACTCTTCTGCCGGGAACGCGACGAACTCGCGGGCGGCGCACCTTTCGTCGCGATCACCGGCACCAATGGCAAGTCGACGACGACAGCGCTGATCGCCCATATTCTGTCGCAGGCGGGGCGCGACGCGCAGCTCGGCGGCAATATCGGAACGCCGATTCTGGCGTTGGAGCCGCCGGAAGATGCGCGAATCCATGTGATCGAGTGTTCGTCGTTCCAGATCGATCTCGCGCCTTCGCTGGCGCCGACGATCGGCATATTGATCAATCTGACGCCGGACCATCTCGATCGCCACGGGACGATGGAGCATTACGCCGCGGTCAAGGAGCGGCTGGTCGCCGGCGCGGAAATCGCGCTCGTCGGCGTCGACGACGCCTATTGCCACGCCATCGGCGCGCGGCTCACGCAAAGCGCGCGTCCCGATCAGCGCGTCGCGCCGGTCTCGGCGGAGCGCGCGCTCGATTGGGGATTTTACCTCGACGGCGACAACATCATGTTCCGCGAAAAGGATCATCCGCTGGAAGAGGCGGAGTTGCTGTGCTCGCTCAAAGGCGCGCGCGCGCTGCGCGGCGCCCATAATGCGCAAAACGCGGTGTTCGCCGCCGCCGCCTGCTGGGAGTTGGGGCTCGAAGACGAGGAGATCGCGCGCGGACTCCTCGGGTTTCCCGGCCTGCCGCATCGCATGGAGGAGGTCGCGCGGCTGGACCACGTCCTTTTCGTCAACGACAGCAAGGCGACCAACGCCGACGCCGCCTCCAAGGCGCTCGCAAGCTATATCGACATCTATTGGATCATCGGCGGCAAGGCCAAGGAGGGCGGCATCGAGTCGCTGCGGGCTTTCTTTCCCCTGGTGGTCAAGGCCTATCTGATCGGCGAGGCGAGCGACGACTTCGCCAGGACGCTGGAGGGCGCCGTATCCTACGAGCGCTGCGGGACGCTGGAAGTCGCGACCGAGCGCGCGGCGCGCGACGCCGCCGCGAGCAAGACATCGACTCCGGTCGTGCTGCTTTCGCCGGCCTGCGCCTCATACGATCAATTCGCCAATTTCGAAGCGCGCGGAGACGCCTTTCGCGGGTTAGCGCAAAAGCTCGCCGCATCTGGACCGGGAGACGCCTCATGATTTCGCGCGCGCATCGCACGCCCTTATCCGACTGGGCCTGGACGATCGACCGCTGGCTCCTCGTCGCCATCGCCATGCTGATCGTCGCGGGACTCGTGTTCTCGATGGCCGGCAGCCCGCCGGTGGCCGAGCGGCTGCATCTGCCGACCTTCTATTTCGTCAATCGGCAGGCGCTGTTTCTACTGCCCGCGCTTCTCGTCATGTTCGGCGCGTCATTGCTGTCACCGCGCCACATTCGCCGCGTCGCGCTGGGGGTGTTCATCCTATCCTTGGCGCTGGTGGTGGCGACGCTGTTTTTCGGCCAAGAGGTCAAGGGCGCGCGCCGTTGGATTTTCGGAGTGCAACCGTCGGAATTCCTGAAGCCGGCCTTTGTCGTGCTCGTCGCCTGGGCTTTCTCCGAGGGCGCCGCGCGCAAGGGCGTTCCCGGCAACATCATCGCGCTAATGCTGTTTCCCTTGACCGTCGGGCCTTTGGTGCTCCAGCCGGACTTTGGCCAGACCATGCTGATCTCGATGGTTTGGGCGATCCTGTTCTTCATGGCGGGGCTGCATTGGCTGTGGGTCGTCGGCATTGGCGGGCTCGGCGCCTCCTCGGCTCTGCTCGCCTATAAATTCGTGCCGCACGTGCACGCGCGCATCCAGGCGTTTCTCGAGCCGCCGCCGCCGATGACCGCCGGCGTGCCAACCAACTTCCAATCCGAGACGGCGCTGGAGAGTTTCATCTCCGGCTCGTGGCTCGGCAAGGGGCCGGGCGAGGGCACGATCAAGCGCATCCTGCCGGATTCGCACACCGACTATATTTTCGCGGTGATCGGCGAGGAGTTCGGCGTCCTGGTCTGCATCGCGCTCGCCGCGTTGTTCGCCTTCATCGTGGTGCGCAGCCTGTTGTCGGCAGCCCGCAACGAAGACCCTTTCTGCCGCTTCGCGACCGCCGGCCTCGCCATGCTGTTCGGCCTGCAGGGCTGCATCAACATGGCGGTGAATTTGCAGCTGATGCCGGCCAAGGGCATGACCTTGCCCTTTGTCTCCTACGGCGGGTCGTCGTTGATTTCGCTGGCGCTGGGCACTGGTTTTCTGCTCGCCGTGACACGTCGCAGGCCTCGCGCGCATATGGTCGCGCGGCGCGCCGACGAGGCGGCGGAGGCGGAGTCCGCGGCTCCAATGGCGGGCGCGCCGGCATGAGCGGTGGTCCCGTGCTACTCGCCGCCGGCGGCACGGGGGGGCATCTCTTCCCCGCCGAGGCTCTCGCCCATGTTCTCGCGCAACGCGGCGTCGCCGTCGAACTGGTGACGGACGAGCGCGCGCTGCGCTATGGGGACAGCTTTCCCGCGCGCGCGATGCACACGATCCGCTCGGCGACGCCGCGCGGCGGCTCGATTTTTTCGCGCGTCGCGGCGGTGGCTCGGCTCGGCTTCGGCGTTGTCGAGGCGCTGGCGTTGCTTCTGCGGCTTCGTCCGAGCGTCGTGATCGGCTTTGGCGGCTATCCGACCGTGCCGCCGCTGGTCGCGGCCTCGCTGCTGCGCATTCCAACTGTCCTGCACGAAGCCAATGGCGTGATGGGCAAGGCCAACCGCTTCCTGGCCGGGAGGGTCGACGCCATCGCGGCGGGTTTTCCGCTTCCCGACGCGCCGCCCGCGTTGCGCGCCAAAATCACCGTCACCGGCAATCCGCTGCGGCCCAACGCGCTCGCGGCGATCAATGAGCCCTATCCCGAGATCGACGGCCGGTTGCGGCTTCTCGTCACCGGCGGCTCGCAGGGCGCGCGCGTGATGGCCGACGTGGTTCCCGCCGCCGTGGCCGCCTTGCCGGCGGAGTCGCGCGATAAAATAATCGTGACGCAGCAGGCGAGGCTCGAAGACATCGCGCGGGTCGCCGCCGTCTATGAGCGCGCCGGCGTGAAGGCGGAGATCGCGCCGTTCTTTTCCGATCTGCCGCTGCGCATCGCGCGAGCGCAACTGGTGATCGCGCGCTCGGGCGCCTCCACCGTGTCGGAAATCGCGGCGATCGGGCGCGCTTCGATCCTCGTGCCGCTGCCGCATGCGCTGGATCAGGATCAAGCCGCCAACGCCGCCGTGCTGCAAGCGACTGGCGCGGCGGAGGTCGTGCGTCAAGAGAATTTCACGCCGCGTTTCTTGAGCGAGCGTCTCGCCGTTTTCATCGGCGATCCGGCGTCGCTCAAGTTTCCCGCGGAATGCGCCAAGGCCGCCGGCGTCGCCGACGCCGCGCAAAGATTGGCCGACCTCGCGCTTGGCGTCGCGAAGGCGAAAACCCAGGATACGGAGACCTAAATGAAACTGCCGCGCGAACTCGGCCCCATCCATTTCGTCGGCATAGGCGGGATCGGCATGTCCGGCATCGCCGAGGTGTTGATCAACCAGGGCTACACTGTTCAGGGCTCGGACGCTTCCGAGAACGCCAATGTGAAACGCCTGGTCGACAAGGGCGCGACCGTGCATATCGGCCATGACGCCAAATGGCTTGGCGACGCCGCCGTGGTCGTGGTTTCGACCGCGATCAAGCGCGACAATCCGGAACTGGCCGCCGCGCGCGAGCGGCGGCTGCCCGTCGTGCGCCGCGCCGAAATGCTCGCCGAACTGATGCGGCTCAAGCAATGCGTCGCCATCGCCGGCACGCATGGCAAGACGACGACGACCTCGCTCGTCGCCACCTTGCTCGACGCGGGCGGGCTCGATCCGACGGTCATCAATGGCGGCATCATCAA
>PLZT01000075.1 GCA_003152255.1 Methylocystaceae bacterium
CGCCTTCGGCTCAAAGCTTTGCATCGAGAATTTGTTTACGTCGACCCTGATTGTGCTTCCCCTTTGATGCGCCACGAGATCGTTCACTTGCCCAAGATCGATGTCTTGACCGGCTAGCCAACCCCGCACGACCTTTTCGTCCAGGCCCATCATTTCCCAGCCCGAAAGTCCCAAAGCCTCGCCGGTGCGGGTTATTGTGTGAGCCGTAGGATTCCCAAGCCCTCTTAGAAGTTGAGAATAGGTTGCGAACGACATGCCGATGGTTTTGAGAAATTCTTCCACGCTCGGAAACTCTCTCGATTTGCGCTGCAGCATCGCGCTAAAGATTGTTCCAATAGCGGTTTGCCTAGCCTCACCTTCCTTTTGCGTCCCCATGGCCTTCTCCGTTCGCCTCCTCATCCCACGCGACGATACCGCCGCGCATCTTATCGCCGTTTGACTCGCGACGATTTCCATTTCAACGCCGACATGCTGATTCCGAAGATATATCTTACAAAAAACAAAGTCTAGTGGTTAGCGCACAGCGTCAGCGGTTTAAAGTGGTTCTCCCGTCGAAATTATCATGCGGCGTCCTGATAGCTCCGAAATGACGGTCAAACGTCACTGCGCTGCGGATCAAGACCGAGCTGTTTCCTAGGGCTTTAGGCTGGATAAGTTTCGAGCGCCCGGACGTTGACCGCCCTGGCCGAGTTGGACCCAAGATTCAAAACAGAAGCTAAAGTTATGATGGCGCATAATGAAATGAAGCAATCTTGACGTGTAAATAATGCCCATTTTCGTCTTTGCGTCTCCTTCGGAACGCGCTCTATTCGCGCCCCGCCGGCGCTCACGAAGCCGCAGTGGCGTCTTGGCCGTTGATCGGTAACATGGGGTGATAGCGAATGGTCGTGTCAAGGGCACCCCGGCGTGCTCACCTGACCGAACCATTGATTCGATCATAGAGGGCGTCCCCATGACACGCACCATAGAGCGGACCACCGGCACCACGTACTCCGGTCTTGATGTATCGCTGAAGGAGACCGCGATCTGTGTCATCGACGAGGCCGGCAAGGTTCTCTTCGAGGGCAAGGTCGCAACCAGTCCGCAGATTATCGCTCAATGTTTGGCGGCGCGCGCACCGGGCCTTATCCGCGTCGGCCTAGAGAGCGGCATTACCTCAGCCTGGCTTTGGCGGGAACTGCGCCAGCTCGGGCTTCCCGTCGTCTGCCTCGACAGTCGCCACGCGCATCGTGTGCTGTCCATGAAGCGCAATAAGAACGATCGCAACGACGCTCGAGGGCTTGCCGAGCTTGTGCGCATGGGCTGGTACCGGGAGGCCCGCGTGCGCTCCATCGACGCTCAGTACGTTCGAGCGCTTTTGCAGTCTCGTCAGCAGCTACTGCAGGCTCGGCGCAACATTGAGAACCAGATTCGCGGCGGGCTAAAGGCGCTCGGCGTTATGACCAGTTCCAGCAAGGGGCGGCGCTTCATGTCGCGGGTCGCGGAGTTGCGCGCCGAGAATGCGTGGCTTGCTCCTGTGCTTGATCCGCTGCTGGCGGTTCATGCCACCCTGATCAAGCAGATGAAGTCCGTCACGCAGAGGCCATACGCGCCCTGGCTGATTTGGGGAGAGCCAAATGGACGACACGAAAGCCGAAGAAATCGCATTGAAGGCGTTGCGCCTTCATGTCGCGCGCCTCGAAGATGAGGGCGACAAGCCGCTCAGCGTCGGAATGGCTATCGAGCTTAGCGATCAATTCGCAATTTCGGGAATGAAGGCCGAAGACTTCGTTTTGAGCACCGTTGCGAGCTTGCTTGTGAGCATGGCGCAATGGCCGCAATCACGCCTTGACGACTTGTTCCGTTGCGATGTTGAGGACGCAGCCGAACACATCACTACTCACGGACTCATGGCGATGTTCGACAACGCTTGACCCTTGGCGAGCCGAGCGATTGGCCCGTCTCGACTTCACAAACTCAAACACCTTTCGCCTGCGCTGATGCAGCCGCCGACCAACTTGTGTTGCTCCTTCGAGGGTGGCGGCGCGAGCGCAGGGCCGCGAGCGCGGCGCTGGACCTTGCCGCCTTTCAATAAATTTCACTGCTCAAGTGATAGCTTGAGCCGTGCAATGCCGCGCGACGCGAAGCCTAATTCCCATGGGAATAGCCGCCGGCGCTCACTTGCGCCGATTCCAGCCTTGGCTTATCCTTTGCTAAACTATTTGTCATGCGCCATATCCAGAAGGAGCGAACATGCGCGTCAAGCCGCAACCCCCCACCCATCGAGATTTAGACTGGGCCCGGCCGGCCACCGCTCGTCAAGGCGGCCCTGTGGGCGCGCTATCCGCGGCCTTGACGAGCCATCCGGTCGAGGCCCGGTCCTGTGCAAATTCTCTCAGGAGGTTTGCCATGTGCTCGATCACGACTTGTATCATCCTCGCAACTCTCGGAACCGCGCCAACCGCCGCTCAGCAGTCCGAGACGCATCGCCTTCTGGCCGAAACGCTCGACCTTACGCAAAGCCCAGCGGCGAACATTCAACTCCAAATTTGGGACGACAAGCTCCCGGAGATCATAGCCAAGCGTCGCCAGCTTCAAAACACCGTCCCGAGCCTCCATTTGAAA
>PLZT01000230.1 GCA_003152255.1 Methylocystaceae bacterium
CAAAAAACGCAGAAGAGCCATTTTTTTAACGTTGTCTATGTCGGCTGGGTTGAAAAGCTGCGTGCGGAAGATCGCGAGGCTAAAGTCAGTCTCGCTGTTGAAGGTCTTGGCGATCCCAGCGGGCGTCTCGCCTTTCCACCGCGGCCCGGTGACCATATAACAGCCGGCGTCGGTCCCGGTGGCGCGCGTGCCGACATAGCCGTAGTTAAAGGTGTAAAGATCGGTCAACTGAACAGAATAATAACGGCTCTTGTCGATCGCTGGCACGCAGAGCACCACCGGCTCCACCCGCAAGTCCATCTGGACCATTGAGTAAGGGGTGTCGCTGTTCGGCGTGACGATCGCGGTATCCTTGGGCGTAAAGACACGACCTTCGCTCAGGACCTGATTGAATGGCCCCTTGTATTGCGGCGAGGATTTATCGATGTTGAACTGGTACATCGCCTTGTAGGCCGCGATCATCGGGAAGGCATAGACATAGGCGTCCTTCGCGATGTCATAGGTCTCGAGCAGGCCGGGCGACTCGGCATGCGCCCCTTCATACGGCGACGTGACCAGTGAAACGGCGATCGCCGCGGAAAATGCGCTTATTGACCTCTTGAGCTGACAAAGCATCGCCGCCTTCTTTCCTTTGAAACCCGAAAGGCGCGATGGCGCGCCGCTGACCATTCACCGCCCGGTGATCCGCCGGGGCGGCGTTCAAACTTTTTGCTCAAAACAGCTCCGGCGTCTCCGCTCCTCCAGAGACTGGCGATCATCTCTGTGATTTGTCAGGCCGCCAGGACGCGGAGACGAATCAATGCCGTCGAACGGGCCGGACCTCTTCAATGGCCGCGAACAGGAACGCGGTCGTCAGGCCAAATAGGATTAGCCCGTTCATCGCCTCGATGGCTCCCAGGAGCCTCCAACGTTCCTCCAGGAAGAGATTCGAATGGCCGTAACTCGTGATCGCGCTGAGCGAATACAACATGGAACTGGACACATCAGGCATGGCGCCCAGTTGAGTGTAAAGAATGGCCCACGCGGTCGCTTCGAGACCATGCAGCGCCGCCGCGCAGAGCGCGATCAATGCGATCGCGGCGAAGAAACGGACCAGATTGCGCGCGCTTCTTCCCGAATGCACTTTGAGCACGAGCGCCCTCACGATCAGAACAAACACGCAGACATGGAAGACCACCGTGAGCATCAGAAGCGGCACTCCCCATACCCAGTCGGAACTCCAATACATAGTTTTTCCTCCCTCCGGCGGGGGGGCAAAAGATTGCATGCTCCCCGGTGATTTCAAACGTCTATTTTTGGCGAGGCGCCGCGTCGCGCATGAACGCTCACACGCTCCTGGTTCAATGCGTTCAGCAAATTTTCCAGCGTCGCCCGCGTCGAAGCGTCGGCGCGTCCATCGATTCTCCGCGGACGGAAATGGCGCTGAAAGGCGGTCACCACATTGGCGGTCGCCTCGTCGTAACACCCGGTCGGCTCGATGTCGTAGCCATAGGCCCTGAGCCCCGCTTGCAGCGCGGCGACCGCCGCGCCGGCGTCGCCGATCCTCAGCGCCTCGTCGCCGACGATCGGGGCCGGAGCGACATAATGTCCAACGCCCTCCGAAGCCAGCGCGTCCCAGGGGAAAAACTCGCCGGGATCGACCTTGCGCGTCACGGCGATGTCGGAGTGGGCCAGCACGCGCTCTTTCGCTATGCCGCGGCGTTCGCAAATATCGCGCGCCAGCGCGGCGACCGCCGCGATTTGCAGCGCCGGATAGGGGCGGGGATCGTCGTGGCCGGGATGCACGATCTCGACGCCGATGGAGGCGGAGTTCACGTCGGTTTCGCCCGCCCAAAAGCTTTTGCCGGCGTGCCAGGCGCGCCGCGCCTCCGGCACGAGTTGGAGCACGCCGCCGTCCTCTTCGACGAAGTAATGGGCGGAGACCTCCGCCTCCGGGCCGCGCAGCAGATCGAGCGCGCTCGAAGCCGTCGGCATGCCGGTGTAATGCAGGATCAGCATGGAGATCGGCCGCAGCCGTTCGCCATGGTTAGGGGAGGGGACAATGCGGGCGAGCGGATAGTCGGGCGAGAATGTCATGCGCCAACCATAGCAATTTTGCGCGGCGCTTTGCACGCGGCGCGGATGGGCGCGACTCTACTCGCGCGTCCGGCCCTCGCCGTCCCGCCCTTGCAATGGTCGCCAATCCGTCCCAGATTTGGGCGGCTTCAAGACGATTGGCGGCGCTCGCGCGTAACGGAGGACGGCCCATGATAAGCAGACGTCGTTTCGCCTTTTCGATCGCGGGCCTCGCGCTCGCGGCGGGCGGCGCGCGCGCCGACATCGCGCCGCCGGATCGATCCCGCCGCCGCGAACCGCCTCCTCCGCCGCCCCAGCAGCCGGGAGAGTCCGGGAAGCCCTCGGACACGCAGGCGCCGCCCGATCCGCGAACGCCCGCTCCCCCGCCGCGTTGATGCGCCGCGCTCGCCTCTCGTCGCCATGAAGCCTCGGTCGCGGATGGATGTCGGCGGCGCGGTCGCGCTCGGCATGGCGCCGGTCCTTCCCTTCGCGGCTTTCGCGACGATGGCGCCGCTCGCCGCCTATACGACGGCGCTGGCGTTCTTTGGCCTGCCGCATGTGCTGAGCGAACTGCGCTATGTCGACCGGCGCTTCGGACGCCGACTGAGCCTTTCGTACTTGGCGCCGATCGCTGCGCTGCTGGCGGTGATCGTGACGGCCCGAGCCTGCGTCGTGTTCGGCGCGGCGCCGGCGGAAATTGGCGCGCCGGTGGAACTCGGCGCGGGCGCGCTGCTGGCGCTGGTTTGCGCGCGGGGCGTTTCGACGCGAACAAGTTGGACGCGAAAGGCCGTCGCGCTGTCGGTCGCCGTCGCGATTGGCGGGGCGACGACGATCGCGCCGTTCACGACCTCGGTCGCCATTGCCATTCTGCACAATTTCACGCCGCTCGGCTTTTTATGGCAGATCGCGCCGCGCGCCGCGCGCCCGCGCGTCATCGCCGCCGCGGGGTTTGGCTTGTTGCTGCTGCCGCTGCTCGCGGCCATGGGCGGCGCGCATCTAGCGCTGAACGCGCTCGGCTCGTCACCCAGCGCTTTGGACCCGCTCGGGGCCGGGCCGCTCGCCGAGCATCTCGGCGTCTATGTGCCGCGACCTTTCCTCGACGGGGCTCGCGCGGTGGATTTCTTCACGGCGTCGGTGATCGCGCAGGGCGCACATTATCTCGCGGTCATCGTGATCCTGCCCTTGCTGTTGGGGCGGCTCGATCCGGGCGCGGCGGGCCTCGTCGCCTGGCCGCGCGGGGTCGTGTTCGCGTTGCTTTGCGTCGCCGCCGCCGGTCTCGCGCTCAGCCCGTTTTTCGCCGATTTCGCGCGGGCGCGCGCCTATTACGGGCTCTTCGCCGCCGTTCACGCCTGGATCGAGGTTCCCGTGCTGATCCTCGCGCTGACTGGCGGCGCGCGCCGTCCAAGTCGGTTAACGGGGGGCGGGGCGCCCGTTCGATCGCGCTGACCGGCGCGCGAAAAAACGGCGGGCCGCCGCCTCCGGCCCATTCTTATCAAGCTCCAGCTCATTGGTCACGGTCAAGCCCCGCCCAAAATTCAAACCCGCTCCGAAGCGGAAATCATTGCGCTTTGGGCGGCGGCGAGCTATATGGGTTTATCCCCAGCATGGATGGAGTTTTTTGGGTACGCTGGCGCCGGACGGCGCGCGGCTCCGCGCCCATATTCGTTCGTCCATGCTCGCGCCGACAGTTTAAGGAGATGCTCATGAGCAACGCACCGCTGATGCCCAAGGCGACCGCCGTCTGGCTCGTGGAGAACACGTCGCTCACTTTCGACCAGATCGCCGATTTCTGCAAATTGCACCCGCTGGAGGTTAAGGGCATCGCCGATGGCGAGGTCGCCGCAGGCATTCGTGGCCACGACCCCATCACCTTTGGCCAGCTATCGCGCGAGGAGCTCGCCAAGGGCGAGGCCAATCCCGATCATCGGCTACAACTCTTCGTCTCGAAGGTGCAGGTTCCCGAGGTCAAGCGCCAGCGCGGACCGCGCTATACGCCCCTGTCCCGCCGCCAGGACCGACCCAACGCGATCCTGTGGCTCGTGCGCAATCATCCGGAGCTAAAGGACGCGCAGATCATGCGCCTCGTCGGCACCACCAAAACGACGCTGAAGGCGATTCGCGAGCGCACGCACTGGAATTCGGCGGGGCTTACGCCGATGGACCCGGTGACCTTGGGGCTGTGCTCGCAGATCGATCTCGATTTCGAGGTGACGCGCGCCGGCAAGGATCGTCCCGCGCTCGTCGTGGATCACGGTCAGACGCTGGCGCCTGCGGAATCGACCACCCAGCCGAATTACACGCCACCCGCGACCGAGGAGAACGTGTTCGGCAAGCGCGCGCCGGCGGCGCCGGTGGAAGAAGATTATTTCGACGCGGACAGTGTTTTCGGGCGTCTGAAGGATCTCGATTTCGACGCTTGAAGCCGCTCGGCGCTGTTTGGCCAAAACCTTGCTTTAAGGCGCTCCATCCGCAGGAGAGGCGTTCTTGACCCAATCGCCCTATGACAGCGACCTTGATCGCAACCCCGCCAATTTCCAGCCGCTGTCGCCGATTAGTTTTCTGGCGCGCGCGGCGGCGGTATTTCCGACGCAAATCGCCATCGTGCATGGCGATTTGCGTCGCGATTACGCACAGTTTTACGCGCGCAGCCGGCGCCTCGCCAGCGCGCTGGCGGTCCGGGGGATCAAGCGCGGCGACACGGTGTCGGTGATGCTCGCCAATACGCCGGCGATGCTGGAGTGCCATTACGGCGCGCCGATGACCGGCGCGGTGCTCAACACCCTGAACACCCGCCTCGACGCCGCTGTTCTGGCCTTCACGCTCGATCACGCCGACGCCAAGGTCTTGATCGTCGACCGCGAATATTCCGCCGTCATGAAGGCGGCGCTGGCCCTGGCCAGCGTGAATCCGCTGTTGATCGGTTACGACGATCCCGTTTACGACGGCCCCGGGGAGATGTTGGGCGAGATCGATTACGAGGCTTTCCTCGCTTCCGGCGATCCGAATTACGCCTATGCGCCGCCGCCCGACGAATGGGACGCCATCTCGCTCAATTACACATCGGGCACGACGGGCGATCCCAAGGGCGTCGTCTATCACCATCGCGGCACCTATCTCCTGGCGCTCGGCAATGTTCTCACCGGCGATATGGGGCGTCATCCCGTTTATCTATGGACGCTGCCGATGTTCCACTGCAACGGCTGGTGCTTTCCATGGGCGCTGTCCGTCGTGGCGGGGACTCACGTCTGTCTGCGCCAGGTGCGCGCCGGCCACATCTACGAACTCATGGCCGAGCATGGCGTCACCCATTTGTGCGGCGCGCCGATTGTGATGTCGACCTTGCTCGGCGCGTCGCCGGCCGAAAAGCGTCCGCTGAAAGCCGCGGCGCGCTTCTTCACCGCCGCCGCGCCGCCGCCGCAGGCCGTGCTGGCCGCGATGAAGGAGGCCGGCTTCGAGGTGACGCATCTTTACGGCCTCACCGAAACTTACGGCCCCGCCGCCGTCAACGAATGGCGCGAGGAGTGGGACGCGCTCGACGGTCCGGCCCAGGCCGAAAAAAAGGCGCGCCAAGGCGTGCGCTACTGCGTGCTCGACGATCTCGACGTCATTGATCCCGAGACCATGGAGCCGGTTCCGCGCGACGGCGAAACCATGGGCGAGGTGATGTTTCGCGGCAATATCGTCATGAAGGGCTATCTGAAGAACAAGCACGCCTCCGACGCCGCCTTCCACGGCGGCTGGTTTCATTCCGGCGACCTCGGCGTGATGCACAAGGACGGCTATATTCAGCTCAAGGACCGCTCCAAGGACATCATCATCTCCGGCGGCGAAAATATTTCGTCGATCGAGGTCGAGGACGCGCTGTTCAAGCATCCGAAGGTGCGCGCGGCCGCCGTCGTCGCGCGGCCCGACGACAAATGGGGCGAGACACCCTGCGCCTTCGTCGAGCTAAGGGAGGGCGCGAGCGCCACGGCCGAGGAGTTGATCGCCTGGAGCCGCGACAATTTGGCGCATTTCAAATGTCCGCGCCATGTGGTGTTTGGCGAATTGCCGAAAACATCCACCGGCAAGATAAAGAAATTCGTCCTGCGGGAGATGGCGCGCAAGCTTTGACGGAATGGCCATGTTCCGCCTGTTTGCTCCCCCCTGTCGCCGTTCCGCGGGAAGAAGTCTTGATGGTGGTGGGTTCGGTAAGGTGTATTCGCGTGATCGGCCGGTCACGCGCGAATAAAAACGCCAGCAGTTGCTGTAACAACCGCTGGCGAAAAATTGATCCGAGGTTTGCGTGCTTAGCTCCGTCGGATCATATAAAGGCTGATTAGAAGAACAGGCCGAGGCAGCCGCCGGCCAGAGCGCCGACGACGCCAGCCGAGGCGATGTTGGCGATGCCGCCGAGCGCCCAAGAGGCGATGCCGCCGAGAACCAGCGCGCCGACGCCAGCGAAGATGTAGGTGTTCGTGGTGACTTCGAGTTCCTTAGCCATGGTTTCTCTCCTCTTTTATTTTAATTAGCGAGAGCTTCGCGCCTTATCGTTAGGTGGTTGTGGCGCTTTCCGCTCCTTGCCCTTTGGGCCGTGTCTTTGGTGGACAGGCGAGAAGTTAGCACAAATGCGGCTTCTGTCCAGATGTTTGTGCGACCATTTGTCGCGCCCCGCGCGCAGGCCCATTCCTTCCTAAAATCCAATCATTTCCGTGACTGGAAGGCGCCGCGGCCAACCCAATGCGACCGCGCCGAGAAAATTATTTTCGCGTTCGGGCCGCGCGAACCCCGGTCTAGTCGCGTTTTTTCGAGCCGATTCTCGCCTTCCGTGTCGCGCCGCGGGCGTTTGAGCGCTATAGCGAGGCCATGACCGACCAAGCGCCCAACGAATCACGCCGGGGCTTTGGCGCCACGATGGCGCCGCTGCGTCCGCTGCTGCCCTACGCCCTGCGCCAATACAAGACCATCGCGCTGGCCTTCCTGGCGCTATTGGCGGCCGCGGGCGCCACATTGACGCTCCCCGTCGCCGTGCGCGGGATGATCGATCACGGTTTTTCGCAAGACAGCGCCGGCGGCGTCAACGCGGGCTTCGGCGAGTTGATCGCCGTTGTGGCGGCGCTCGCCCTCGCCTCGGGCTCGCGCTACTATCTCGTGACGACGCTCGGCGAGCGGGTCGTCGCCGATTTGCGCGGCGATCTTTTTCGCCATCTCACGGCGCTCGACGCGCATTTTTACGATAGCGCCAAAACCGGCGAACTATTGTCCCGCCTCACTTCCGACACGACCCAGCTAAAGGCGGCGTTTGGAAGCTCGGCCTCGGTCGCCCTGCGCAATCTGTTCATGTTCATCGGCGCCATCGTCATGATGATCGTGTCGAGTCCGAAACTGTCAGGCGTCGCGCTGGCGGCGATCCCGCTGATCGTCGCGCCCTTGATCATGTCCGGGCGCGCGGTGCGGGGGCGCTCCCGCCTCGCGCAGGACGCGCTGGCGCACGCCTCCGCCTTCGCGGGCGAAAATCTTTCCGCCGTCCGCACGATGCAGGCTTGCGGCGCGCAGTCCTCGGTGGTCGCGCGGTTCAAAGCGGCGGCCGACGGCGTTTACGACGCCGCGCGCGAGGCGACGCGACTGCGCGCCTTTGTCACCGCCGGCGCGATTTTTCTGGTCTTCTCCAGCGTCGTCGCGGTGCTTTGGCTCGGCGCCCAGGATGTGCTGGCGGGCCGCATGACCTCCGGTCTGCTGTCGCAGTTCGTGCTTTACGCCGTGCTGGGCGCGAGTTCGCTCGGCGAACTGTCGCAGGTATGGAGCGAAGCCGCGGCGGCGGCCGGCGCGGCGGGCAGGATCGGCGAAATACTCGCCATCAAGCCCAAAATCGCGGCGCCGGCGAAACCCAAGACGCTGAAGGAGCCGGTGGCGGGGCGCATCGTTTTCGACAAGGTGTCTTTCGGCTATGCGGGCGCGGAGGGCGCCGCGGCGCTCGCGGGCGTCGATCTCGTCGTGGAGCCCGGCGAGCGGGTCGCGCTGGTCGGGCCCTCCGGCGCCGGCAAATCGACGATGTTTCAGTTGTTGCTGCGCTTTTACGACGTCGACGGCGGCGCCGTGTCGATCGACGGCGTGGACGTGCGCGATCTCGATCCCGCCCTGCTGCGCCGCGCCATCGCCCTCGCTCCGCAGGACCCGGTGATTTTCGGCGCGAGCGTCTCGGAAAACATCGCCTATGGACGCGAGAACACGCCGCGCCGCGAGATCGAAGCCGCCGCGCGGCGCGCGCAGGCGCACGACTTCATCGCCGCCTTGCCGCAAGGCTANNCGGCGCTGGACGACGTGATGGCGGGCCGCACCAGCCTCGTCATCGCCCACCGCCTCGCCACCGTGCTGGAGGCGGACCGGATCATCGTGTTGGAGGCCGGGCGCGTCGTCGAGGAGGGAACCCACGCGAGCCTGATTGAAAAGGGCGGCCTTTACGCTCAACTCGCGCGACTGCAATTCGGCGCGTAAAAGACTTCGCCGGCCGCGCGGAGGCGTTCAACACTCGTTGGTGATTGGGCGCGGCGGCGCTCGCGCCAATAAAAACACCCGGAAAGCCTCGCGGCTTCCCGGGTTTACGTGGCGGAACCCCTGTCGCTTCGGAGCCTATTGGCTCAAATGCAGCGGCTGGGCGGTGGCCGAGGTCGCGATGTTCGCGAAGGCCGTGTTGAGCGACGAAGCGTCGGACGCCTCGTAGGAGCCCGAGGGCGTGCTGGCGCATTGCTGCAGGATCGACTGCGAATGCGCCGTGAGCGTCTGCGAGATATTCGCCGAGAACAGCACCGTGTAGACCGTGATCCCCGCCTTCTTGGCGTTCGCGCAGGCGGCCAGCAGGCGGTTGTCGAAGTAGGTGGTCAAATCGGTCGGCGGCGAGGTCGGAGAGGTCACGGGGCCGTATTGCGTGATCCCGTTGACCGTGCCAAGCCTGAAGCCGCCGAGATAGCCATAGGCGGAGTAGTCGGAGATATTGGCGCTCGACGTGCCCGAGCTATTCGAATTGCCATTGTCCGCGAGACCGTTCACCCCGTCCGTCATCAGCACGATCACCTTGGCGGCGCCGCTGTCATAAGCGGCCGGCGGAGTCGAGAGATTCCAGAAGTTGGTGGTCGGCGACAGCGTCCGCCTATTATCGTTGAATTTATTGGATATTTTACAACAAATTAGATTTGGTCCCCCGCACAGTCCCCCAACCCGAACGGAATTTAGGCGAACGTCGGCGAACGATGACCCTCGCCAACAATCCCCGGCCTGCAATCCCAAGGCGTCGCCGGGGAAGTGGTTTTACGGCTCCTTGGCGCAAATGGTCGCCGCCGAGGCGACAGAAATCAAAAATCGCGGAAACTTGCGGCGATCATTATCCGGGTTAAGATCGCGATCCGCCTAGACCGATGCTTTGGGAGCGCTATTTATCAAGAGCCGCCTTCAGGCTTTTTGGTTGTGCGGCGAGAGTTCGGCCCGTCTCGAGGGCTAAGAAGGAGATCAATATGCAAAACACAATCAGATCAAGCGTCATGGCCGCAATATGCGTCGCGGTTGCTTCGACGGCTTTCGCGGACGCAGCTGCGGCGGGGCCGATCAATATGGCGGGTTCTTCTGTCATCAAGGCGCCGTCGGCCACGGAGCAAATCTACTATCGCCGTTATGGCGGGTACTATCGCCGTGGATATGCTTATGGGCCGCGACGCTATTATGGCCGTCCGGCGTACGGGTATGGGTATGGGTATCCGGTCGTGCCCGTGCCGTTGCCCCTGCCTTTTTTTGGATGGTGAACGGACGCCGGTCAACTTCGGCGATCGGCGATGGCAAGCTTTCGGATAGCCGCCGTCCGGCGCGCAATGCGATCAAGAGTTTGACCGCCTCGAAAGCAAAAACGGCTCGTCGCTACATCCGCGCTCGAGCCGCAACGCCGGGTGGGCGCGGTG
>PLZT01000660.1 GCA_003152255.1 Methylocystaceae bacterium
CGATGCGATGGCGTGAAGGATCAGTCCAAGCAACTAATCCATACACCAAATCAACATCTAACGCTACATCCGCCAGCCCAAAATCAAGCCCTCGGTGAATAAGACGGGTTAGCAACGCAGTGGGCCTAGATGACGAGGGCTACTACGACGCCTTGGTCCGCATGTTTAAACAGGCTCTGGAGACGGTAATGGCGCTACCCGAGACGCAGCGCGAGTCCTTTCTCGACCGGCTGCAGGATGTCCGGGCATCTGGTCAGGGCATAGGCTGGGGTGTCGGGGACACGTTCAACGACCTTTGGCGAAGAGCCGGTCTGGAATTCGATAATTGAGGTAGCTATCTGGGTTCAGTGGGCCGCTTTGGGTCAAACTCGGTGGTTTGACCATATCGATGTCGTGTCTGCTTCCATTCCGATCACTCGCGAATTGGCGCACCCGAGCAAACCTGCGACGCAACCTACGCCGTGGAGTTGATCGCGTTGAAACTGGAAGTCTTCTTTGGCAAAAAAGTTTCGTCGATGCGGCAGTACAAAGGGGCACGCGCCCTGAGCACCAACCTACTATAGGTCTAGCAAATGAGTCGCCCAAACATTTCCGATAAACTGCGAGAGATTGCCGCTGAGATTGAGCGGCGCGGCTCCGCAAACCTGACGAGGCTTACGGTGCTAAAAAAATGGTTTGAGGTATCGAGCCGCCTCTCATCATTTGCGATCTTTATTGCAGATCAGGCGTCAAGGCAGAAGACAAAAGCCACCAAGGAAGCAGCGGAACTTTTTCGTGCAACGCGTACTTTGCTTGCTGACGCGGATGTCTTTGCTCCCAAGATTCCGCGCGCGGCAGCCACAAAACTGCATGCAGCTCTTCGGGCATTCCAAAACGAGCATAGGGACGCGGCCTGGGGGCCGGTGCGCATCATTCATGATCACAATTTGTTCCTAGTCGAATGTGGGCTTCATATATATCTGGGGCATGGAGCGACGCCGACCGAGGGTTACCGTCTCGCTGCGAACTACTGCGAAAACTACGATCCACGCTATGGGACCTGCCTCAATGGTCCTAGCCGCACAAGGATCGGAGAGATAGTCGATTTTATGCGTGGCGTTGAGGATCGCGAGAAGGCGAGCGGCTAGGGACTATCTGAAGGGCGGCGCTAGACTGGAGCATTCATGATGGCCATCCATAAGCAAATTCTTGAATGGCAGGCGGCTCACCCGAACATCACATGGATCGGGTGGGGTATTGTTTGGGCGATTGTGCTGGCGATCCTGTTCTGGCCGCGAGCTGTGGGGGGATAGAAGCCGTCGCCGCCGGGAAAGACGGAGGCATTCGCCGCCGGGCGGAAACCGAAGCCGGCGCGTTTGAAATCGAATGGGTTGTCCTTCTGCCCATCGACCCGCCCATGCTCTCGCGCTAGGCTCATCCGCTCTCTCACGCGGCCTCGTGGGGGCCCCTAGGCCAGCACAGAGCGACAGGCGCAATATTCGGTGTCGGAGAGGGCGAAGTGACAGACTAGAAAATGGCGCGCCGCGCCGGCTAAGTTCGTGGACGTTCGCCCACGCAAACGGGACACAGACTGGACACTGCCCGGACGATATCCTTATAAGCTATTGATTTTATTGGCGCGCCCAAGGGGATTCGAACCCCTGTTTTCGCCGTGAAAGGGCGAAGCATGCGCCAACGACAACAAGCTCGGCGGGCCGAAGCCTTATCGAGATCCGCTTATGCGAACCGAATTACATCATGCAGGAAATTCGTTTTAGGCGGTGAGTCGCTCGTGTGTTTCGCTAGGCTCGCGCAGCACATAGCCCCGACCCCAGACCGTCTCGATGTAATTGCGGCCATCGCTCGCGCTCGCGAGCTTCTTGCGCAGCTTGCAGATGAAGACATCGATGATCTTCAGTTCCGGCTCGTCCATGCCGCCGTAGAGGTGGTTGAGGAACATCTCTTTGGTGAGAGTCGTTCCGTTACGCAGCGCAAGCAGCTCAAGTATCTGATATTCCTTGCCGGTCAGATGCACGCGCGCGCCGCCAACCACGACGTTCTTCTCGTCGAGATTGATGACCAAATCGCCCATCGTGAGGACCGATTGCGCATGACCCTTGGAACGGCGGACGATTGCATGAATGCGGGCGATGACCTCGTCCTTATGGAAGGGCTTTGTCAGATAGTCGTCGGCGCCAAAGCCCAACCCCTTCACCTTGTCCTCAACGCCGGCGAGGCCCGAGAGAATGAGAATGGGCGTCGTGACCTTGGCGAGGCGCAAGGTGCGCAGCACCTCGTATCCCGACATGTCCGGAAGATTGAGGTCGAGAAGAATTATATCGTAGTCATAGAGTTTGCCGAGGTCGATGCCTTCCTCGCCGAGATCCGTCGTATAGACGTTAAAATTCTCGAATTTGAGCATAAGTTCTATGCTCTGAGCGGTCGAGCTGTCGTCCTCGATTAATAAGACGCGCATGTTTCTTCCTCAAAACGCCTTCAAACCCTTGGCGGAGGATCCCCAAGGCACAGCTCTTGTCCGCGCGCCGATTTGGCCGAGCGTGCATCATCGTCTATCCGATAAAAAATATGCGAAAATGGTAAACAAGATGTGCCATGTCATCCACTAGCGCGGGAGGCGGGGGGCGTTCGCCTCGCGCCTTTTTCGCTTTTGAGATTGCGCCGATTACTTACTCGCCTTCGCGGGACGCCCGCGCTTGGTCGGCGCGGCGGTAGCGGCCTTCAGCTGCGGCGCGGCGTTCTTGCGCATCTGACCAAGCCCGATTTGCTTCGCCAGCTCTGAACGCTGCGCCGCGTAGTTGGGCGCGACCATCGGATAATCTGCCGGCAGGCTCCACTTCGCGCGATATTGATCCGGCGTCATGCCGAGCCCCGCCAAGTGCCGGCGCAGCGACTTGAAT
>PLZT01000135.1 GCA_003152255.1 Methylocystaceae bacterium
TTTTCCGGGGTCGGCGTCACCCAGTCGGGACCGCGCATCGCGACGCGCAATTGCGCCAGATCCGCCGTGCCGACGTTGAAGTCGCGCAGCTTCCACTGCGTCGAGACCGGCGCGCCGTTGCAGGCGGCGAGCGAGAGGAGAAGCGAGAAGAGAAAAGCGCGGCGCATGGCGGCTCTATCGTGGCTGGAGAAAGAGAGGCGGCCGGGCCGCCTCCTACCGTAACATGGCGCCGCCCGTCATTTGCCGAAGACGTAGCTCACGCCCGCCATCAGCGAGCCCTGGCCGAACTGGTGGCGCGTTTGCAGCGCCGGCCGCGCGAAATTGACGGCCTCCGCGCGCGACGCGCCGCCTGTGATGCGATATTCGAGCCCGACGCGCCAATGCGAATCGAGCGCATATTCGACGCCGGCGCCGAGCGTCGGATCGACGTAAACGAGCTGATAGCTTTGCGAGCCCAGCGGCGCCTGATAATCGCGCCGCAGATGCGCGACGTTTAACCCGCCCGTGACGTAAAACAGCGCGCGCTCGTAATTCAGACCGACGCGTCCGCGAAACGAGCCCTGAACGTCGAGGGTGTTCTTGACGCCATAGCCGAAAAACGCGTCGGCGTTGTTGTTCGTCGCGCTCGCGCCGGAAATGTCGCCGACGAGGCCGAGGACAAGCGCGCCGTAACGCCAGTCGTAGCCGGCGCGAACGCCGCCGATCAGGCTGCCGCTGTGGCCGGTGTCTTGATTCAGCACCGCGTTATTGGGCGCGAACTGCGATTGCGCGCGATCGCCGAAACCCGCCCAGCCGAGTTGCCCGCCGGCGTAAAGGCCTTCGAACAACAAGGCCGGCGGCGGCGGGATGTAGGGCGCGACGGGGCGGAGGGGAAGATCGGCGGCGCTGGCCGCCCCGACGCAGAGCAAACCGGCGGCGCAGGCGAGAAGAGAGGTCTTCATGGGCTGTCCTTAAAAAAGAGCGAGCGAGGTCCAACGCCGAAGCGGGGGCTTCGGCGTTGGTTGCGGTTGGGCGGGACAACAGCCCGCCGCTACACGACTTTAGTTAATAATTTAATGTTTTACATTAAAAAAATAGTGTATAAAGATGATGTCATCATCCAGGAGAAGTTTTATGCGCCAGCCGCTCGTTCCACGCATCGCCGTCGCCGCTTGCGCGGCGCTTCTTGCCGCCGGCTGCGGACCCGTCTCCGCCGCTTTGCACGATCCGCATGATCTGCCCGCGCTGGCGCGGGACGCGCGCGTGCATTACGACGCCAACGCCAAAGGCTACGCCGAGGCGGTGGCTAAGCTTTTGCCGAGCGCGATGGCGCGGGTCGAGGCGGCGCAGGGCGGGCCGTTCGCGAGACCCTTCGTCGTCGCCGCCTATCTCGACGACGACGCCTACGCGGCCGCCAATGGTCTTGGCAGTCCGAAGGCGCGCGGCGTCACTTATTTCGATCGCGTCACGATGGCGCCGGCGCTGTGGCGCGAGGAGCCAGGCTATCTCGAAGCCGATGTCGTCCACGAACTGTCGCACGAACATCTTTGGGGCCATCTCTCGGCCGTCGACTATTTTCAGATCCCGGTCTGGTTCGTCGAAGGGCTGGCGGTGACGGTCTCGGGCGGCGGCGGCGCGCAGGGCGTGTCCGTCGAGGAGGCGGAGCGCGAGATCGTCGCCGGACGCGTGATAGAAACGCCGGACGCGGCCTTTCTGTTCGGTAATCTCGGCCTAAAACCGCCGCCGCCGCGCGTGGAAAACGAGGACCAGCGGTCGCGCATGCACATGGCCTATCGACAGGCCGGCCTGTTCGTGAGTTTCTTGCACGCGCAAAACCGCGAAGGCTTTCAAAAGCTGCTCGACCGCCTGATGACCGGCGAGCGGTTCAATTCGGCGTTCGCGGCGAGTTTTGGCGCCAGCGTCGCGGCGACGCGGGAGCGGTTCTTGACCGCCGCGCGCGCGTTGTGAACGCCGAGATCATAGGGAAAGCAACGGATGACTCCAACGCCGTCATTGCGAGGAGCGAAGCGACGAAGCAATCCAGGGGGCCGCCCGTGACTCCCGGATTGCTTCGCTTCGCTCGCAATGACGGGCTCCGCTGACGCCGCATTTTCAAAAGGAACACGACATGCTTGACGCTGAAAATTTCGCCGCCCCCGCCGCCTCGCCGGCGCTACGCGGCAAGATCGCCTGGATTTGCCAAAGCGTGCGTTTCGCCGCGCTCGGCTACGCCGTTTGGACGCTCTATATCAACGTCACCTATTGGAGCGACGCGGCGCGGATCAACGATGGCTACGGCCGCTTCCTGCATCGCGACCTCTCCGGCCTACAGCCTTGGCAGCAGGCGGCGGCCTTTGGCGTGAATTTCGTCAATTGGCTGCTCGCCGCCGCGGCCTGTTACGGCGCCTGGCGGCTCTTCTCGGCCTATTTGCAAGGCGAGGTGTTCTCGCCGCAGAGCGCGCTTTGGCTGCGCCGCCTCGCGCTGTTCGGCATAGCGGCGCAATTGCTGGGAATAGCCGCGCGGCCCTTGCTGTCGGTCATCCTCACCTGGCAGTTTCCGGCGGGTCAAAACTTGCGCATTGTCAATATCGCGGCCATGCCCGACGATCTTTCGACGCTGCTGCTGCTGTTCGGATTGCTCGCGCTGGCGCATATTCAAATGACCGCCGCCGAAATCGCCGAAGATCATGCGCGAATTGTGTGAGTCCCATGCCGATTATCGTCAATCTCGATGTGATGTTGGCCAGGCGCAAGATGCGCTCGCGCGACCTCGCCGCGCATATCGGCATCGCCGAGCAGAATGTCAGTCTCTTGAAATCCGGCAAGGTGAAGGGCGTGCGCTTCGACACGCTGGAGAAAATCTGCGAGATTCTCGACTGTCAGCCGGGCGATATTCTGGAATACCGCCCCGAGGAGACGAAGTGAGGGCCGGTTGTTCCCTCTCCCCGTAAAAACAGGGAGAGGGAGTGTCCTACGCCTTCGGTCCGCCGCGGGTGACGCCGACCTTGGCCGGGCGCAGCACGCGCTCGCCGA
>PLZT01000164.1 GCA_003152255.1 Methylocystaceae bacterium
ATGCCTTAGTGACGATCAGACGTTGCGCCTGAATCGCTTTGCCAAGGATAAGTAGGGCGATCTTCGACAAAGAGGCGAGCTTTTGCGCGCGCGAGGAAAGCTTCTTGTCTATTCCTGCGTCGGCGAGGGTTGGGACGGCCGCTACCAGTTCCTTCGCGGCGCCAGTAGACTGATATGGCTGACCGCCCTTCGCCAGCCCCACGGTCTCTTTTTGCACGCGGATGCACTCGCCGAGACGGCGCTCGGCGCGCTGGCGAGGATCGCCCTCAAATTGGCGGCCGGCGCACTCTTACCTCCCCGCTCGAGTCCTATCTACGGGGGAACTCGAAAGAGTTAACTTGGCCCGGTCAATCGCCGGGCTCTTTTTGAGCTCACGCCGGCGCTACTCGTCATTCTCGGCGTTCAAGTCTTCGATCGGGATTGATGCGACCGGCCCAATCCTCTTCAAGCGCACCCCGGCACCCCCATCGCGCACATCTCCTTCGTCAAGGAACACGATTCCGGCCTCCTCCAGGGCTGCGACGATCTTGGCCGCAGTGTCCGCGCGCCCTCCAAGCTCGCCGCCCGCCGATTCAATGCGGCGGATGGTCACGATTGATAGGCCGGACGCCGCAGCAAGGTCGGTCTGTTTCCAGCCGAGCAGTTCGCGGGCCGCCTTAACCTGCCGGATTGATATTCTGAATATCTTTTCAGTTGACATCGAGCCATCCCTGATAGATATTCTAAATATCACAAGCCGCTCGCAAGAGCAACCACGCCGAACCTTCATTTCGGCGAATGGTCCCGGCTTGCCCAAAGGAGGATGACCAGATGACAGACCAGACCGAAGAGCGCGCCGAATGCCCAGTCGCCGCCCTCATTCCCGAGGCCGAAAGTCTAATCGACGCCTATGCTGCGGCGGACGCGGCGCACAGCGAAGCGGTCCGCGACCCGAAGACGGATGAGCGGCAAAGGGCAGCGTTTCGCCTCGACACCCAGATAAAGCTGACATCCGTCTACCTCGAAGGCGTGAAGCATCGCGCCAGCTATCTGAAAGCCACAAGCGCACGCGGCGCGCTGTTCCAGCTTTGCCTGATTAACGCTCTCACCTGCGATCTCGAAACCTATGCCGCCGATGAGGACCGCAGTAACGCCAGCGAAGCCGAGCACGCGATTAATCGGATGTTGTATTCAATCGCTGGCTTTATCGAGCATGAGACTGGCGAGAAAATGGAAGACGCATGCGGCGATTATTTTATGGCCCGCAGGATCGATCCGCACGCGATTGTCGCGGCCGGCGCTGGCGCGCGCCAAATCAGACAATGAGGGGGAGTGACCATGGCGAGGAAATCCGCATCGGCCACATAAAGACCCCTCCGCAAAATTGCGCAAGCCCAAGCCGGTCCTCGCGCGCGCGGACGGACATCTTGCGCCCGCGAATCGCCTCGCCTATTCTTTAAGCAAGCGAACGGTTGCACAACCAGACGCCACGAAGCGGCCCGCCCGGATGTACGGCGGGCCGTTTTTGCGTCAATCTGACGCAGTTGAATACAAATCGCCGCGAAATAGCTACGGTACTGAGGCAAAGTTGCGCGTGCCCGCGTTTCCTCAGGCGTTCGCGTTCCTCGCGCGTTTTGCATAACCCGGTCCGCAATGGCCGGGTTTTTTGTGGGATCAACGCAAATCCGGCATAACGGCAGCCACACCGCTGCTACCAATAAGAGCCGCGCCGATGGCAATGGACATCACCGCGATAATGCCGATCACCCCTATAAACTTTACGAGATCGCCAGTATCTCGACGCTTCTGCAATTGAGGCTCCTCACGGGAAGTTTTCACATCTGGTAAAATAACGGAATTCTGCGCCAGTTGGTTTGACGGACAACAAGAGACGAGTGCGTCACGATGGCGCGGCTTTCGTCGCGCTGTTCCCGCCTGGTTTCCTAAGTCACTGTTTTCCAAGTGCAACGTGCGTTCCGAAATCGATCCGGCGACGTAATGCCGCGCTTGGCCAAAACCGCGCCTCCGCTTGGACGGCAAGTCGGAATGTTCGTCCTTCCACTCGATGAAATGCCCTAGGACACCACCCCCGATCGCACCAATAATCGCTGCGGCAATCGCGGTCGGAACGCCGAAAGTTGTCCCGCCAACAAGCATGCCCATAGTGGCGCCCATGCCTGCGCACGCGAGCATGGTCCGCGAGATGCTGTGTCCATAGAATTCGAGTTTCATGGGGATCATCTCGTCCTGGGGTGCCGACCCGCTGCCGCAAACATCGTCTAGAGACAGAATAGCGATCACAACCGTTATAACCAAGCTGCGGCTCTTATCTTAGAGTCAGAGGAGTCCGCGATTCTGCGGCGCAAGTCCGATCAACTGGACAATTTGGCTATTGGAACCGAGCGCTTCGCTGCCACCAGGGCAGCCGCCACCGACAAATATTCGCGCCAGTCCGGCGTCACGTCGGCACGTCGAGACCCGCGCGACTTGCCGTGCGACACGGCGAGTGGGGCGAACGCCTTGGGATTGCAGGCCGGCGCTTGTGGGCACGGTGGCATTATGTCGCGCCAAAGGGTAACGAAACCCCGCCGATTGTTACCCTGAGAGTTACCCGGAAGAAAATTGAGGGCGCGACCGCCACCGAAAACCAGGCATAACTATTTGATTTAATTGGCGCAGGTTGCAGGAGTCGAACCCGCGACCTACTGTTTGCTAAACAGAAACACCGCGTCGTCGTCGATCAAGACGAGTAGCGCCTCGATGTCGCGGGTTCGGGCCAGGTTCAGATATTCTCGCATGAACTCGGTTGGCGTCATCGCCGCCGCCTCGCTTGGCGTTTTCCCGCGCGCGACGAAAGAGCGTCCGCGCTACAAATCCTGCTCGAGCAAATGCCCCGAGCGGTCGCGCTTGGAGGCGAGATAGCGCAGGTTGTGAGCGGTCTTGCGCCCTATGACGCGCTGATCCGAAACGACGTCGATCCCGGCGTTCTCCAGCGCCGCGATCTTGACCGGGTTATTGGTCATGATCCGCACGCGCGCGACGCCAAGTTTTTGCAACATGTCGGCGGCGAAATCGAAGCGGCGCTGGTCGTGATCGAACCCCAGCACCGCATCGGCGTCATAGGTGTCGTAGCCACGCGCTTGCAACTCATAGGCGCGGATTTTATTCGACAAGCCGTTTCCGCGTCCTTCCTGGTCGATGTAGAGCAGCACGCCGCCGCCGTTTTGCGCCATGAAGCGCGCGGTGTGGCGCAACTGGTCGCCGCAATCGCATTTGAGACTGCCAAAGAGATCGCCGGTAAGACAGGCCGAATGCAGCCGCACCGTCACCGGGCCGAAGTAATCGGGCTTGCCGATGATGACCGCCACCTGATCGCGCAGGCCCTCGCCGCCGCGAAACACGACGAATTCGGTGTCGGGCGCGCCGTCGAGCGGCACTGGCGCGCGCCCGACGATGTGGAGGGATTTGGCGCGGGCGACGCGGTAGCCGCTCACATCGGCGATAGCGGCGGCCAGCAGCCCGCGCCTCGACGAAGCGCCGGTCGCGGGAATCACCAGGGCCGCCGGCAATACATGAGCCAGTCGCAGAAGTTCGAGCGCGCCGAGATGGATCGGCGAAGGCGCGGCCACGGGCGTATCGATGCGCGCTCCGACGCCCTGCGCCAGGGCGTTTATTCTGGCGAGGTCGATCGCCGGCACAGCGACGAGGCCCGGCTCCCGCCGATCGAGGCCCAGTTGTCGCAAACGCGGAGCGGTTAGAATCAGTCGGGAGTCCCGGCGCGCCGCCGCCCTCCCGGCGCCGGTGAGCGCGGCGGCGAGACACTCCACGCCAAATACGACGATCTGGCTTTCCGCATCCTTGAGAATCACGGGGCGGCCGGCGCGGATCTCGGCGATGGCGCGCTCGACGTCGATTTGGCCGGCCGAGGGCGGCGGAGGTTCATGCGTTTCAGTTCGCGCCACGGATGCCCCGAGCCAGATCGATAATGGATTGGAACCAACCTATACCCGACAATTTCTATAGATAAAATAAAATAATTGCCGATGACGCCGTTATCGCCGCCGCCCTCCCCGCCCCTCTCGCGCGAAGCGCCTCACCGCAAGAGCTGCTG
>PLZT01000333.1 GCA_003152255.1 Methylocystaceae bacterium
GGGGTAGGGGGCTAGGCGGCGGGGTCGCCGAGCGCGGCGAGTTGCGTTTTGATCGGGCCTATCCAGCCGCGCCGCTGAGCGTCGAGTCGATCCTGCGCCGCCATCGGCTCCAAAATGGCGAGCGCGGCTTCAAGATGCTCGCGCGCCTTGGCTTTATCCAGACCAGCCAGACGCCAATGCGGGATGACCGAGAACAGGAGCGCCCGCACATCGTCGGGATTTGATTCCAGCAACTTTCGATAAGCGTCAAGCGCGCGCTCAAAGGCTTCGAGTGCGCCTTTGGCGTCGCCCTGCTTCAAGAGCATCTCGCCGATCCGCTCGTTGACGACGGCGAGATCGCGTCGCCACTCCGAGTTGTCGGGGTCGGTTTGCGCCAGATGCGCTCGGATGGCGAGAGAGGCGCGGTAAGATTGCAGCGCCTCGGCCAGCTTGCCCTGCACGGCCAGGGCGTCGCCGATTTTATTGTGGCACGTCGACAAATCCCGCTGCCACAGCGTGTTGTCCGGGTCGTCTTGGGCCAGAGGCTCGATGATCGAGAGTTGAGCCCGATGGGATGTCAGCGCCTCGGCCGGCCTGCCCTGCGCCAGAAAAACGTCGCCGACGTTGCAGTAGTTCACCGACAACTCGCGCAGCCAATCCATGTTGTCAGGGTAGGTCCGCGCCAGACGATCTCCGATACGGAGGGAGTCGCCGAAAGATCGCAGCGCGTCTTCCAGTTTGCCTTGCTGGAACGAAATATTGCCCATTTTGTCGTAGGACACCGACAGATCGCTTTGCAATTGCGCATCGCCCGGGTGGGCTCGCGCCAGACGCTCGGCGATCGCGAGGTCCGCGCGATAGGATTGCAGCGCCTCGGTCAGTTTGCCCTGCGCAACCAGAACGTCGCCAATTTTATTGTGGGACACCGACAGACTGCGCTGCTGTAGCGTGTCGTCCGGGTCGGCCAGCGCCAGACGTTCGGCGATCACTAGCCCGTCGCGATGGGATTGCAGCGCATCGGCCAGCTTGCCCTGCTTGAGCGAAACGTCGCCAAGCCGCGCCAAGGCGACGGATTCCTCGCTCGCGAGCCCCTGCCGCCGCGCCGCGTCGAGGGCGGCGCCATATGCGCGCGACGCCTCGGCGAGATTGCCGGTCGTTAGCCACAAATCGCCAAGGTCGCCCCAACGCGAGACCGCGTTTGAATCGAGCCGCAAAAGTTCTTCCAAGGTCGCTTTCGCGCCGGCGTAATCATAGGCGAGCCGTTCGACCGCCGCCTGTTCGGCGAGCAGCGCGGTTTCCCGCTGCACCCGCGCCTGGGTCTCCTCGGCGCGCTTCGCCTTGAGCAGCGCCAGCGCGCCTTGCGGGTCGCTCTCGCGCAGTTTCGCGCGCGCGGCGGCGATCGTCGCGTCGATGTCCGCGCCCGCGTTCGACGGCGCGACTTGCTCCGCGCCGCGCGCCTGCATGGCTTTGAACGCCTCTGCGAGCTTTGCCGGAATTTCATCGGCCCGCACATCATCATGACCCATCTGCGCCAGCAGTTCGCGAAGCTTGCCGATATCGACATTTTCGCGCTCCGCGACCGGGCGGGCCTGAGCCGCGCTGACGAAGCGCCAGATCGTCGTGCCCGGCACGATAAAGGCTTCGTGGAATTTAACGTCTTCCTGCTTGTCCTTGACATCGGCGATCCGAACGAGGCCGGCGAGCTTTTGCGGATTCTTCAAGATCACCGGCGATCCGCTCGAACCTTTTTCCAGCCAGAATCGCGCCGTGTCGCCAACGCCGAAATTGCGCAAGCCATCCGGGAGGAGCAATGGCGCGATCTCGCCCTTTATCGGCGTGTCTATTTTTTTGGTCGGAATCCGCGCAAGCGCATAGGCCTCGCCCGATTCGAAATCGGGATCGCGGGTAATTTGCAGCCCCGTTCCGCGGAGTTTGTCCGGCGGATCATCAACCCGCAATAACACGAGGTCGACTACGGGCTCGTTCGCGTCGGTTTCGCAAGCGTCGGCGAGGGTTCCGGGGCGGGCCGCAGGCTTTTGGTCTTCGATGGCGTAAGGAAAAGCGACCGTCACCACTCCCTGCTCGTCGCTGGCTTTCCGCCAGACATGACGGCAAGTGGCGATATAGCCGCCTTCGACCATCGCGCCACAACCAACGAATTGCGCGGGTGAGGCCATGTTATATATATGAACGAGCGAGGTTTCGATCATCGATAAAGGAGTCCGTTGCGATGGCCAAGACAATGCAGGTCGAATTGCCGAGCGGCAAGAAATTATTTTTCGGCGCGTCGGACGAAGGTGGGTTGCAGGAAGTGGACGCTTTGCAGAATCTCCCCAAGGCCGCCGCTGGGCAATTCGAGTCGGCGATGGGGACTCTCGGCGAACTCGTTGGCGTTCTCGAAAAAAAGGTCGGCGCGCTGGCGAGCCGTCCGTCGAAAGTCGAGATTGAATTCGGCGCGTCGCTGTCTGGCGACTGCAATCTCTGGATCGTTTCCGGCGAGGGCAAGGCCGAGTTCAAAGTCACGCTGTCCTGGGACGCGACAAAGCCAAATTCGCCCGAGGCTTGAGTGCAATCGGGATGACGCGGCGCATGCATGCGCATACGGACGAGCTGGCGAAGAGTCTCGCGAGGTAGGGGGCGTTTTCTCCTTCTCCCACTTGTGGGAGANNCTGCCTTCTCCCACAAGTGGGAGAAGGAAGGCGTCGTCCCTTATCTCTTGTTCCCGCGCTTCGCGACTTCGCTTTTCGCCCATTTCCACAGGTCGATGGCGCGCGGGGTCGCCCATTCGACGAAGGCGCGGGCGCATTTCCAGGCGAGGCGGCCGGCTTTCGTCGC
>PLZT01000609.1 GCA_003152255.1 Methylocystaceae bacterium
CCATAAATGACCCGGGTCGCTTCGAGGCTTCGCGCAAGGGCGATGGCCAGGCCCGCCGCGCCGAGCAGCGCGGCGATACTCAACAGGGCGACCGTTAGGGGCATCGTCGGCTACCCTCCCTCGCGGTTTAACGGGGCGTCATCCGCCGCTTCATCCAGCTCGGCGGGCTTGCGCGCGGCGGCGGGTTTCTTAAACCGGACGCCACGTCCCCCGTCCGAACCGACGATTCCTTCGCGAAGGAACTCGATGCCGATGCCCTCGAAAGCAGCGATTAGCTTGGTCAAGGAATCGACATTACCCCGGATGAGATCTTCGCTCGTCTCCATCCGTTGAATGGTCGGAAGCGACAAACCCGAAAGTTCCGCCAGCTTGCGTTGATCCAAGCCGGCGAGCGCGCGCGCCGCTCGAAGCTGAGCCGCTGTTATCATGTCAGAACCATCAGTTATGCGCTGCGATATATTACTTATCAAGTCTATAACATAGACGAGTTCAACGCAAGAAATTTGGCTTTGACGAAGAGTTGAAGGCCGGCTTTCTGGGCGAAGCTTGGGGGAACGGTCGCCTAAATTTGTCGAGAAGGCTTGGCGTCGCGCCTCAGGCGGCGATGGAGTCGTAGCCGTGGAATCGGCCATCGCGCCGCAAACCACCAGCAACAGCACTTCCGCCAGAGGATGCGCCACGCGCCGAGTCTGATGCCGGCTTTGTGAGGCGTCACGCTATTTCCAGATCGAGCCGGACGGCAGTTTCGCCCGGGACACCATGTCGCCGTGCGCCGAGGCCTTATGAATCCGTGCGATGAGACTTGTGGCGTCGCCGGCGCCCGTCATTCCCCGAGATGAGGGAAATTTGCCCATACGCCGGCGGGACAACATCCGAAGTCCGCGCCAGCATCCCGATCTATTCTCCGCCCGACAAAGACCGTCTCAATTAGACATTCGGCGGCGGGCAGAATGGGTTCTCAGCGACTCGCGCCGACTTCCACGCTGACGAATCCGCGCTTCAATATTCGGCAAGAAAAGGAGAGTTTCCCAGATGCGCGTTACGCCGATCATTTCCGAAACGGAATTCAAATCGCGCCTCGAGGCGGTGCTGAGCACGGTTCCGCCTGGAGCCATCCGCGACTATTCATTCTTCGACATGCCAGCCAATCAGCCGCCCTGGTTCGACACCGGTCTTCGCCTTGAGGCGGGCGAGCGCGTGACGACATTCGCGCGCGGGCGAACATGTCTCGATGGAACCGATCTCTGGTTTGGCCCTGATTTCCAAATTTGGCGCCGCATCGGCGAGCGGGGACAAATCTCGCGCGGCACGCGCGCTGGAAACAGCTTCGCCGCGGAGGCCGCGGGGCCGTTATTCTTCGCGAGCTATTTCCCAGGCGAATGGTCGACGCAGACGGGCGAATTGGCGACGCCGCCCGAGGCATACGATCTCGTATCGGGCGATTTCACCATCCTCGTCATCCGCTGGCGCGTCGATCCGCTCGAAGGATTGCGCGCCCTGGCGGCGCATGGCGATGTGAACGGTTACATCAACGATGAGATCGACCGACTCGCCAATCCAGTCACGCCGCCCAAGGATTGGAGCTACCTCTGGTTTTTGGGTCCAGCCGAAGTCTATCGTTCATTCGAACGCAATGGACGCGCGGGCGCGATCTGTTGCCGCACGCATCGCGACGCCGGTCTGCTCATCAAGGATACGCCGCTCGCCTTCGAGCCCGGCACGCGGCTGCGCTGGTCGTGGAAAGTCGACAAGCTGCCGTCGAAGCGGGGCGAGGACAGGCTTGAAACCCATGACTATCTCAGCATCGCGGTGGAATTCGGCAACGGGCAGGACATCACTTATCTGTGGAGCTCCGAACTCCCGGTCGAAAAGAGTTTTCGCTGTCCCATTCCAACCTGGGCGGCGCGCGAAACGCATGTCGTGGCACGCTCCGGCGAGCAAGGTCTCGGCGAATGGCGCGACGAGGAACGAGACGTCTTCGCGGATTACGCAGCGACGATCGGCGGTCCGGCGCCCGCCAGGATCGTGCGCGTGTGGCTCATCGCCGTCAGTCTCTTTCAGGGCGATGAGGGCGAATGCCAATACAGCGATATCGCTTTTGTGACCGGCGATGGGATCGTGCCGGTGACGTGACCAGGCGAATCCATGAAAAAACAACATCTCGGTGGGACGTCCTATTGGCAGGTAACTTGACGATTTGGCGCGTTCGACGAGGACGGAACACTGGACGCGCCTGAAGGCGCGAATCGTGTTGATGGCGGCCGCCGGCGCCGCGACGCGGGCGATCGGGCGGCCGCTCGGCTGCACAACCGGCGCGGCGTCGAAGTGGCGCGTGCGCCATGCCAAAGACCGCTTGGCCGGCTTTTCGGAAGTGGGCCGAGCGGCGCTCGGTGGAAATATGACGCCAGTTCGTGAGCCGCGCCCTCGGATCAATCGCCACGGCCATAAATGGTGCTGTTGTTCTATGCGCGCATCCCTCCCGCTCTGGTCTCAATAGTGGCGAAGGCGACGGCGGCTCCACAGGGTGGTCAAACACCGTGCGCAGTCGCCTCTATCTTTCCGTCCCGAAATGCGACGGAAAGACCGAACCGGAAGCAAACGCTCGAATTCTCTCGCGCAAAAAAGCCAACTACGCCGCGCGAAATGACGAAGTAAGGCTGCTCTGGAATGAGGGCGCCTTTGTCGTCGACTCGCCGAGCGCCAGCATCTACCGACTGCATGTCGACGACGTGTTTATGAGCCTTCTGGACACGATGACTTTAGAAGGCCGCCGCGTCTCGCATAGCAAGATGGCAAACAACTTCGCCCCGCGCGCTTTCGCCGACCACGCCGCGCGGAACGGATATCGTGAGGGCGACTTCGAACGATCAATGGAGCGGCTATTCGCCGGAAAGAAAATCCGGGTTTTGGAAAGCGGGCCTCCGTCAAAGCGAACGTCCCAAATCATCAGGGCATAGCTTCCCGCTTGCCTTCCCGCTTTTTCCCACTTTCCAAAAAAGCAAGCGGGAAGCCTCATTGTATCCCGAAAATCCGGGCGAATTCCCGCTTCCTTCCCGCTTTTTTTTCGCGCTTTTCCCGCTTCCCGCAATCCCGCGTTTCACAGGGCTTTCCCGCTTCCTTCCCGCTTGTTCTCGCTCCCCCCCATACCCCCCATAGGCGCTATACGCGCGCCCTAAGGGGCGGCGATGCACCAAAAGAGTGTTTCACAGGCTTAAGCTAAGCAATACGGAGCAACCCGACCAAGGATGAAATGACGGTGGAAAAGGCCCTGCGCGCAAAAACCCGCGCCCGCGTGATTTTTTTCGGGCCGTGGGCTTGGCTGTTTCCACGCATCGGCGCTGGTCGATTTGCGAAGCACGAACCCGGCGAGCGCCGTCGTCTCGCTCCTCTCCGCGACATGACACACGGATTTAATATCCGTTAGTCTCTGTTTATCTCCATTAAATACAGTTAGCCCGTCTTATTCACCGGG
>PLZT01000096.1 GCA_003152255.1 Methylocystaceae bacterium
ATCGCGGGCGGCCTCGGCGATTTCAACCGGGGCAACCTCTCCGAAGTGTTCGGGCAAGAGCCAACGGATCGCTTTATCGCGGCGGTCGACCGTGAAAAGCGCTTTGGCGATACGCACAATAAGCTGATCGGCAATTCTGAAACCGACCCGCGCGCCAAGGCTGCGGCGGCGATGGCGCCGGCGAAGATCGGGACGATTCACAGCGTCGCGCAAGTCGGGCTGAAAGCCGTGCATGCGCTCACGTCGCCCGCGATCAAGGCCATTCTGCCGGATATTACGAAGTCCTATCCGGAAGTGGCGCGGGCGCTGTCGGCGCAAGGCCCGGAGCGCGACGCGATTCTGCGGGCGCTGCGCGGTCACGCGACAGCGACGCAGGCGAACGCGGTCACGGGTCAAAAGATCGGGAATCGCTCGGCTCTGGTTGCTGCGCTTCTCGCAAACGGCGCGACTCGGCCCGGTCCATCGCCGCGCCGATTGCAAGGAAACAGCCGATAATCGCGACACAAAGGAAAGTTCCGGCCACGGTCCCAAGGGTTAAATACGCGAAGTTTACAGCTTCGCGTAAGCCTTCCATGATTGCGAGGGTCACTGCGGAGCAAACGACAATTCTTAACATACAGGGCTCCAATGCTCTGTTACTACATCCGTATTTTCCGACCATTATTTTTGCTTGGTTTTATCCCAAAGTGACGCGACCCTTCCGGCCTAAAGGGTTTTGCGTTGTCAATAGCTACTTAAGTAAGGGGATGCTAGACTTTTTGAGGTAGTCTCGGACAGCATACATAAACGGGTCTGTGGGGTTTGCGTTGCAGTAGTTACGTAGATAAAGATCGAAAGCATTCATTGACCAATTTGGAATGTTTATGAGGTCGTGTTGAAAGAGTGTAGCGGTTATGTATCCAAATCCCCACTCAAGGAAACCGTCGATTTTCGTGGGATATTCGACGCCATCGCTGTCGATGAATGTCTTTTCCTTCCCAATCAGAGAACCCTGGGCGGCAGCAATAAAGTCGCCGCAGGATTTTCCTCCTTTGCCAACAACCGCCATGTTTGTCGCTGCGGCGGCCGACGTTGCTGAGAGTGACGCCAGAACTGCGAATGCGAGCGAATAGTGCGGGCTCTTTGTGGACATGACGGGCCTCTTGTTAACGAATAGGGTTTTGCCTGTAATCACTTTTGGGAGTCATCCGGCTCGCCGCCGTTTAAGCAATGAACTCGACGCCGCTACTCGTCATTTTCGGCGTTCAAATCCTCGATTGGGATAGACCGCGCCTTGGCGCCGGACGGCTCACCGTCTCGACGGCCAATCTCTCGTTCGACCGCCTCGTAAATGAAATCGGTGCGCGCTTCCTTTGGCAAAAGCACTGCATCCAGGCGCGCAAGCGTTCCCTCCGGGAAACGTGCATCCATTCGCTCAGCCCATTTTTTCCTACGCCCCATAGCGCGCCTCCAAATTATTTCTCACGTGAGTTATTGACAGGACAATCTAACGGGAGTTATATATATCTCACGTTAGATTTAGAGGCAACAGCCGATGTCCACCACCTTCAACCGCAAAACGATCATGGCCAACGCTCACTTCATGGCCCGCTGGCGCGAGGGCAACGGCAAGACTTATCGCGCCCGCCTTGCCGAAGCCCTTCGCTACGAATGGAAGAAGGCGAAAGCCGCTCAGGACCGCCTCGAATGCGCGCTGGGCCTGCCGATCCGCTCTTGCCCTGTCGACGCGCCCGCCCGCAAGCCTGCCGGCATTTTCGCAGGCGTGCGGCCTGCTCGCCGGCTTTTCACGGCTCACTCGGGCCGGCTCGCCGGCTCGTTTGCAGCCTGATCTTCACCCAAGGAGAAAACCATGCAGTCCAATTCGTCTCGCCGTCGCTTTCTCGCCGCCGGCTCCGCCGCGACCGTCTTTGCCAGTCTTCATGGCGCTATTGCTCAAGCCGATGATCCTGTGTTTGCGGCGCTCGCAGACCTGGAGCGCGTGAAGGCGAACGTAGAGACTGCCGGCAAAATACATAACGCCGCCGAGGAGGCAATTTACGAGGCCGGAGCGCCGGGATTTGTTGAGTTTGAGGGCGAGCAAATTCGCCGTCTCGCGCATCTCGACGCAGTTTTCAAAAGCGGTTTTTCCCCCCGGAAAGCTGTTCTGTCGATCATTCGGAACATGCGGGCGAATCTCCCGCCGCGTCTCCCGCCGGCGCAGAAAGCCGCGCGCGACGCCGCGCATGCGGAGGGTTACCGCAACGCCCGCGCCGAGATGGAGTGCATCGCCGCGGCTGAAGCCGAAGCCCGCGCGCAATCAGGTTTTGACGAAGCCGACGCCAAATGGAACGACGCGGTAAGCCGAGAGAACGAAGCCGTGGACGCGATTTTAGCATGCAAACCTCGCAGCACAGTCGGCGCGCTGGCGTTGCTGCGCTTCGTCGCCGAGAACATGAGCGCCTATGACATGGGGTCGGAAGCGCCGGCTGCTATTCTTCGCGCTGTCTCTGTCCTGGACGCCTGACGCCCACGGCGAATTTGGTTCGGTCGTGGCGGCCGTCAAATTCCTCGTCGCTTAATAGGGCTCGATCCAATGACCCTGGGGCGATTGGCCTGCTATTGCTGCGCGCAATCGCCCCGAAGCCGCCGGTCAGGATCGAAACAGGGAATCGCCATGACCACCGTCGCGCCCACACTTCATACCATGGCCGAAGTTGCCGAGCGTCTCGGAACCTCGAAACGCTGGCTTCAAGGCTTTCTCTCCGGCCGCCCATTTGGAAGAATGGCAGGCCGCGCACGCGTTTTCACAGAGGGCGACATAGCCCAAATTATCGAGGCGTTACCGTGCCCATCAAGCTCGTCCCTCCGCGCGCCGGCCTCTCGAAAAACTGGCGGATACGCGGGACATACATCGGGGTCCGCATTGACCAAACTACGGGAACGCCTGACAAAAAAACCGCGACAAAAGCCCTCGTAAAAGTCCGCGACGAGATCGAACGTGGCGCCTTTTCCAGGCCCGGAGCGCCAACATTCGCCGGAGCAGCGCTGAAATACATCGAGGCCGGGGGCGAGGAACGCTTTGTTTTGCGGCTTGCCGATCATTTCGGCGAAACTCCCCTGACGCGAATCGACCAAGCCGCCGTCGACGCCGCCGCGCTGGCGCTATATCCGCGCGCCACGCCCGCGACGCGCAATCGGCAAGTCTACTCGCCCGTGTCAGCGATCATGAAGGCCGCAGGCGTGGCGGACGGGCTCAAGCGCCCCAAGGGAGCGCGCGGCGCGCGGCGCCTATTCTGGCTCACCCCGGAGCAGGCCGCCGCGCTGTTGACCGCCGCAGAGGCGCGAGACGCGGAGTTTGGGCTTTTCCTCGCATTCCTGCTTTACACTGGTTGTCGGCTGACCGAGGCGCTTTCGCTCCAAATCGCTGGCGTCAATCTCTCGGAAGGCTGGGCTCGCGTTCTGGAGACGAAGAACGGCGAGCCGCGCCTTGTACATTTGCCGCCCGTCATCGTCGCCGCGCTGGCATCGCACCCGCGCAGCATGGCGCGAGTCGGAAAGCTTTTCCGTTTCGGCAAGAACGGCCGGCTTTACAAATGGCTTGACGAGGCGGCGAGCGCCGCTGGCGTCGAAATACCGCAGGGCGTCGCATTCCATGCCTTCCGCCATACGTGGGGCGCGTGGCTAAGACGCTACGCTGGCCTCGACACAACCGGGCTTGTCGCAACGGGGGCCTGGAAGTCGCGTCAGGCGGCGGCGATTTACGAGCACGCCGAGCAGAGCGCCGAGGCGCGCAAGGCGGATTTGTTGCCGAATGTTTGGAGAAGGTGACTCGTGCAAAATTCGTGTAATGCCCTGCAAAACCACCGGATGCGCCCACAAAATAAGGGGGCGTCCACTCCCTTCTGATCGGGCGCTCTAAGTGATCGGAATGCTTAGCTACGCGGCGGCGTCCGCCCAGGCGAGATCATCGCCCGTGTCTTGTTCGATCGGGACTTCGGGCTTGTAGCCGTCTTTCACCTTGGCGACGGCTTGGGCGCTCGCTAGAGCGAAAATCCTACGTTGTTTTTGCTGCTTTTTTGGCGTTAGTGACTTCCGCTCCTTTGCGCGCAGTGAGTGAACGAATTTCGCGTTCAATGAGTTGTCTTTTTGCGCGTTCATTGAACAGAAAGCCGTCGTGCTCGAGGAACTTTTCGAGGGCGATCAGCGCCGACAGCGCGCGCGTAAATCCGAACTTCGGCAGGCCACAATTCCGCTCGCGTTTTGCTCTAGCGAATTTGTAGCATCCGCTAGAGCCCGGTCTTTATTTTTCAGTTACTTAGCCTTCCCACGTAACGCCCCATTGTGCGCAGCATCTCGGCACCCCGATGATTCTTGCCAGCATGGGCGCCCTTGGGCTCGCTTAACCTCCCTCGCCCACGCGCGCACGCCCGCGTAATCGCGCGCCGCGTCGTCACGATGGAAGAAAGACAAGGAAAAACAAAGGGCGGAAAATAGAAACGCAATGCGAACGCATATGCTCAAGCAATGCTACGCGCGCCCTCGCGATGTTTGGAAAGGGCGTTTCGGGTGCGAGGCCGATCGCCCGAAAACTCACGGGCGTCGACTGCGGGAAAATCGGATTGCCGCACGTCACCCATGCGCCGGCGCCGCCACGGGATTGCATGTCGGCGATTGTGGACGAGGCGACGGCGAGATAGGGCTGTTTTGCCTTCACGCGACCGAAGCGGCATTCTCTCGCCCATTGGGGGGTAGCGATGCGAGTTTCCGGCAGATTGACCTATTTCATCATCATGCTCGCGGTTGTCTCGTGGCCCGTCGCCGACACGCAAGCATGTAGTGGTTGTGGTTGTCGCGGTGGCCCTGGATATCGAGGGCCGAATGGCCGCTGTGTCGGCTGGTCGGATATCGGGCGGACATGCGGCGATCCGCCCAGCACGCGATGCACTCCGGAAGGGCCGAACGCCGGTGCCGAGGAAGCGGCGAAACTTGGGGCCAAGGCGATAGAAGCCGGCAAACCAAAGCCCGGCGGTCCGAAGTGAAAGCTTCACTCTGGTCGATTTTGCTCCTGGCGTTCGTCGCGCCAGCCTTCGCCATCGACCTCCCGATCAACCCGGCGGTGACGCAAGAGACGATCGCGACCACGATCTGCGCGCCGGGTTGGACGAAAACGGTTCGGCCATCGTCCGGCTACACGGCGCGAATCAAGATCAAACTCATTCGGGAGCTGGAAATCCCCGAGGAGCTGCTCGTCGACTTCGAGCTTGATCACCGCATTCCGCTTGCTCTTG
>PLZT01000673.1 GCA_003152255.1 Methylocystaceae bacterium
CGCCAATCCATCGCCTGCGCCAAGGCGGTGTGGTTCATCCGCTCGCCGGAGAGGGCGAACAGCGCCGTGCTCACGGCGATTTTGAGGTCGAGCCAGAACGATGCGTGCCGGACATACCACACGTCGAGCGCGTCCTTTTCCGCCGGCGTCACCATCGTGCCGCCGTTGATCTGAGCCCATCCGGTGATGCCGGGCCGCACCGACAAGCGCAGCCTCGGATCGCTCGGCTGGTCGACGGGCAGGAGCGGACGCGGGCCGATCAACGACATGTCGCCGACCAGAACATTCAAAAGTTGCGGGATTTCGTCCAGCCGTCCCGCGCGAATCGCGCGACCGAGTTTCGACAGACGGCGTTCCTCGGGAGTTCTCGCGCCATTCTTATCGAAGGGCGCGTGATAGGTGCGGAATTTATAGAGCAGGAATTTGCGGCCGTGCAGGCCGATGCGCTGCTGCCAAAACAGCACGGGAACGCCCACGTCGGACAATACGAGACAGGCGGCGATCATCGCCAGAGGCAAAAGCGCGACAAGCAAAGCCGCCGAAGCGATTACGTCGATAACCCGCTTCAGTTTGAAATAATCGCTCAGATCGAAGGGCGGCTCGGCGTCATCTTGCGACGAGAAGGACGAAGGGGCGACCCCGGGCGTAAGATTGAGCGCCTCCGAAATTCTCGCGAATTTGATATCCCGCTCCGCGCACCGCTCGGTCAGATCCGCCAAACTCCCGCCCGTCAAGGACGCGGCGTCGTCGGAAAGCCAGACTTCATCGACATCGACGCCATGGACCGCGTATTCATCCACGACGGCGCCCAGATCCTGGACGCGCCCGACGATTTTAACTCCGCTGATGCTTCGTCCAAGCAGCGCCTCGCGCGCGTCCAGCGCGGCGACCACCTGAACCGTGCGGGGGTGCTGGTGATCCGTCAGCTTGATCGTCGTCGCCGAAAACCGATCCACGCCGATGAGCAGCACGCGGCGCAAATTCCGCAGAGTCGAATCCAGGCCGATGCTCTCGCGCTGCCCCGGCGTCTCCTTATGGAGCGCCCGAACCACCGTTCGGGCGATGATCATGCCGGAACCAAGCACAAGCCCGTAAATCAGCGGAGTCGACCGAGGCACCCCCTCCATCCTGGTGAGGAAGAAAAGGATGGCGCTGCTCGACGCGACCGTGACGGCCACCGCGCCGCAAACAGCCAGAACATCGTGAACCGAAAAGAAATGAGTCATTCCGTCGTTAACTTTGAACAGCAGAAAAGCCAGAATCGAACAAGCAATCGTGACAAGCGCGTATTGATAGGTGGGGGGGAGCTCCCGCGGGAAGCCGGGAATTTCGAGCAGAACGGGATCGCGTAGCGCGAGCGCGATGAAAGGCGCCGCCCCCGCCCAAAAAATATCAAAAGGCGAGAGTTTCAAATTGAAGTTCGATTTTGACGTGGGGGAGCGCAACCGCATCGGCAAATTCCCATCCTAAGATAGGCAAGGCATAGCTCCTAACGCATGGAATTTCAATCATTTTTATAGAGCGGTAAGGCGGTTTCGGGCATATATGCGCGTTGACTGGATCGCGGGGCGCGGCGGCTCTAAGGTGTCAAGCGGTAAATCGATTCCCGAGCGCTCGGGGGCCGATTCTTTTTCGAAGTCTCCGATAATCGAGTCCGATTGGAGACGCTCGAGGCGGAGGCGGGCTGAAATGGACGAATTCGATGGCTTTCAAAACTCTCGCGCGGCTGACGCGAAAGAAGGACGCGGGCCCCCCTTCGCTTCCCCCCGGGGTGCGCATCTACGCGGTCGGCGACATCCACGGCCGTCTCGACCTTTTGGACGCCTTGGCCGAGCAAATCCGCGCCGACCTTGCTTCCGCGCCGCCCGAGGTCGTGACGGTTTTCCTCGGGGACTATGTCGATCGGGGACCGGCCTCCGCCGGGGTCCTCGACCGCCTGAGCCGCAGCGAGTTCCCGACGCCAATTTACGCCTTGCGGGGCAACCACGAGGAAATTTTCTTGAGGTTTCTCGATGACGGGACCGTCCTCGACGGTTGGCGCAGGTTTGGCGGGATCGAAACGCTGCAATCATATGGCGTCGACGTGACGGAGGCGATCCGCGGCGCCGGCTACGACCTCGCGCGAAAAAGTCTCCTGGCGCGCATGCCTCCCGAGCACCGCTTGTTTCTGGAGCAAACCCGCTTCGCGGCGAGCCTCGGCGATTATTTCTTCTGCCACGCGGGCGTTAGGCCCGGCGTCGCGCTGCAAAGCCAGAACCCGAAGGATCTGCTTTGGATCAGGGAAGAATTCCTCCGCCACAAGGGCTCGTGGAGCCAGATAATCGTGCACGGACACACGCCCGTCCCGCGCCCGGAAGTCTTGCCAAACCGGATCAACGTCGACACCGGGGCGTTCGCGTCCTCGATCCTCACCGCGCTGGTGCTCGAAGGCCGGGAACGTCGGTTTCTGAGCACTGAAAGCGCGCCTGAACCCGAAAACGCGCCCTAGCGCGTTTCCAGTCCGGATCGAATCCCGCTCGCGGGCTCAGTCCGATGCGGCGGCGGCGGCGCCGCGCACGAACAGCCACGCCAAAACGCATCCCGCCGCCCATACCGCGATGATTGGATGTCCGGTCGAAACCAATCGATACAGCGCCGCGATCAGCGCGACCGCCAAGACCGGCGGGACCATGCGCGCCGTCCACCGCCTCGCCGAAACGACGTTGACGCTTAACTCGAGCGCCGGCTTCGAATCGAAGGGGGATTTCTCGACTAGCGCCATGACATCCTCATATTCACGCGGACCGCGCCCGCAACGGCGGGGCGCGCCCTCACGCTTTCAAAACCTTAAACGCGACGCTCGCGCGAAAGTTCCCGCAGCGATCCGTTGTAAACAAAATATTTACAAATTTAAGGACATGAAGCAAGTCGAGTTGCGATAGCGCCGCGATTGCAACCTGTTATGGTGAATGCGCGGCCGCCGATCCATATGCGCCCCGATCGCGATGGGCTTTGGCTCCTTTCGATCGATCCAGGCGCTCGGATTTCGTCGCCGGCGACGATTTAGCTTTGGCTTTGGAGCGGCGTGGTCACGGTTTCGTCGTATTGTTCCCGGCGAGCGCGACTGCTATGAGGCGCCGGGTTCAATTCGCGGGGATACTCAATGGCGGCGATGAAACTTCTGGCGGGCAACTCCAATCGGGCGCTGGCCGAGGCGATCGCCGCGCATCTCGGAGTCGCGCTCTGCAGGTCCGTGGTCCGACGTTTCGCCGACCAGGAAATCTGGGTCGAAGTTTTGGAGAACGTGCGGGGAGAGGACACTTTCGTCATCCAGTCCACCTCGGCGCCGGCCAATGATCACCTGATGGAGTTGCTGATCATGGTCGACGCGCTGCGGCGCGCGTCGGCGCGGCGCATAACCGCGGTCATTCCCTATTTCGGCTACGCCCGCCAGGATCGCAAACAGGGTCCGCGCACGCCCATTTCGGCCAAGCTCGTCGCCAATCTGATCACCCGGGCCGGAGCGGACAGAGTGCTGACCGTCGATCTGCACGCCGGCCAGTTGCAGGGCTTTTTCGACATTCCGACCGACAATCTGTTCGCCGCCCCGGTGATCGTGGCCGACATCAAATCGCA
>PLZT01000634.1 GCA_003152255.1 Methylocystaceae bacterium
CGCGCGAGGACGCGCGCGACGCGTTTATCGGGCGCGGCGGCGCGGCGCTGGCGGAGCTTCCCGAGGGCGCCGTGGTCGGCACGGCGTCGCTGCGCCGCGCGGCGCAGGTCAAGCGTCTGCGCCCCGACATAAAAACCGTGCTGCTGCGCGGCAATGTCGAGACCAGACTGAAAAAAGTCGAGAGCGGCGAGGTCGACGGCACGTTGCTCGCTCTCGCCGGGCTGAAGCGCTTAGGGCTAGAAGCCCATGCGAGCGAATTGCTGCCGCTCGACAAATTTCTGCCGGCCGCCGGCCAGGGCGCGATCGGAATCACCTGCCGCGCCGCCGACGCTGGCGCGCGAGCGGCCTTGGCGCCGATTCTTGACGAGGCGACCGGCTTCGCGCTCACCGCCGAGCGGTCCTTTTTGACCGTGCTCGACGGCTCCTGCCGCACGCCGATCGCGGCTTATGCGCGTATCGAGGGCAAGCAACTGGTGTTTTCCGGCGAGGTTTTACGCGCCGATGGCGCGGAGGTTTTCGCCGCCAAGGGGCGCGGCGCGCCCGTCGACGCGGCGATGATCGGCTATCACGCCGGCCACGATATTTTGTTGCGCCTGCCGCATGGCGTCGCGGGGCTGGTGTGACGCGCGTGCTGGTTTTGCGCGCGCGCGAGGACGCCGAACGCACCGCTTCGAGACTGCGCGCGATGGGCTTTACGCCGCTGCTCTCGCCCGTGCTGGAGATTGTCGGGACGGGCGCGGCGATTCCACGAGGCCCATTCGACGCCGTGCTGGCGACCAGCGCCAAGGGCCTCGAATTTTGCGCGGCGCCGGGCGAATTGCGAACCCTGCCGCTGCATGCGGTCGGCGCGCGAACCGCGCAAATCGCCAGGGAACTCGGCTGGCGGCCCGATCTTTTCGCGGGCGAAGCGCGCGCGCTGCTGCCGCTGATCCATGCCCGCCACAAGACGCCGGCGCGGTTTCTCTATCTTGCCGGCCGCGACCGGCAAAGCGATCTGGAGACTGGTTTGCGCGCGGCGGGGCATGATGTGACCATCGTCGAGACCTATGAAGCGCGGGCCGCGACCGCGCTGGCGCCTGCCGCGTTGGACGCGCTCGCGAAAGGCGAGATCACAGCCGCGGTGCATTATTCCAGACGCAGCGCCGAGATTTTCGTGAAGCTGGCGCGGGGCGCGGGGCTGACGAAGGCGCTGGGCGAGATCGATCACCTCGCGCTGTCGAGGGAGGCGGCCTCGCCTCTCCCTCGCGCGAGAATCGCCGAGCGGCCGGACGAAGAGCATTTGTTGCGGCTGCTGCAAAACCGCTGAAGCGCCATCGCGATCAACGCCGTCGCTGGCCCCTCCAGCCTGTCTCGCGGCCACTTTCATGTCGATCGAAAGCCCTCCAATTCGACGCGACGCGCGCTCGACTCGCGCGGACGATCGAAGCGTTGACTTCGCACCACGAACACATAGCTGTTATGTCGATAGACTATCGTTTTCCGTCCTCCCTATATCGCGGCAATGCATTGGCTGCGAGGAGGGGGGTGTTCAGATGTCATCGAGCCAATATAGGGAGGGAATTATGCGTTGGACGTTTCTCTTGGCGATCGGCGCGGCCGCGGCCTGCTCTGGAGTCAACGCTTCGGCGGAGCCGCGCTCGGTCGTCGACCCGGCTAATCTGCGCTCGGGTCCGGGACTCGCGTGGCCGATAATCGGAGTCGTGCCAGCCTATACATCGGTCGAGATATTAACTTGCGCGCAGGGCAACACCACGGCTTGGTGCAAGGTGAAATACGACGACGCGGTGGGCTATATCGCCGCCTCCGTGCTGGCGCCGCAAGGGCCGAGCGGAGTGATGGTCGCGCCCCTCGCCACGAGCTATTCCGTGCGTATATATTCAGCTCCCAGCCGCGGCGCGGTGGTGCTTGGCGTCATTCCACCGGAAACCGTGGTCGATTCCTCGGGATGCCGTCAGAGGGCATTGAGAGACTGGTGCCTCGTGACCTATAACGACGTGAGCGGTTACGCAAGACGGTCGCTGCTAAAGCGCGCCAACGCTGTTTTAGGGAACGACTAACCGCCGCCGCTTTCGAGACCGGGCCATGTTCCCCCGCGCCGATTGATATTCCTGCTTTTCGGCGCGGGCTCTCCAGGCCACGGGCGTTCTCTCTTCATATCACGCTTTTGCGATTTCGCGGTTCCCCCTACCCCGCCAGCGCCACGCCGATCAACACCATCACCGGCCCCTCCAGCGTCTCCTGCGCGATCCTTCCCGGCAAATCCCCGATCGTGCCTTTGATGATCCGCTGGTCCGGCGTGCTGGCGCGCTCGATCAGAAAAGCCGGGGTCGCGGGGTCCGCGCCCTCGGCGATCAGCCGGCGCGACAATTCGGGCAGGGTTCGGTTGCCCATATAGACCGCCGTCGTCGCGCGCGGGTCGGCCAGCGCGCCCCAGTCGAAATCCGCGGGGAAGGCGCCGTCCTTGCTGTGCGCGGTGATGAACTGCACGCGCCGCGCCGTCTCGCGGTTGGTCAGCGAGGCGCCGATCGCCGCCGCCCCCGCCAGCGCGGCCGTCACGCCCGGCACGATCTCGACCTCGAAGCCGGCGGCGCGCAGGGCGGCGATCTCTTCATTGGCGCGGCCGAAAATCATCGGATCGCCGCCCTTGAGCCGCACCACATTCTTGCCCTCGCTGGCGAGCTTCACCAGCAGCGCGGTGATTTCCTCCTGCCGCACCGAAGGAGCGTAGCCGCGCTTGCCGACATTTATGCGCGTCGCCTCGCGGCGGGCGAAGTCCAGCACGCTGGCGGGCACGAGATCGTCGAACAGCACGACATCGGCGCCGGCGAGCACGCGCAGGCCCTTGAGCGTCAGCAACTCCGGATCGCCCGGCCCGGCGCCGACCAGGGTGACGCGCCCTCGCGAGGGGGCGTCGCCGCCAGCGCGGGTTTGCGCCAGCAGCGCGTCGCGGTCTTCGTCCGTCGGCGCGCGCTCGATTTGCGCGAAGGCGAGGCGGGTGAAGCGGCGCCAAAAATCCCGCCGCGCGAGAAAATCGAGGCCGGAGACAAGGACTTCCGGGCGCCAAACCTTCGCCGCGCGCGCCCAGGCGGCGAAACTCGTCGGGATCAGTGTTTCGATGCGCCCGCGCACCGCCTGCGCGAACACCGGCGCCGCGCCGCCCGTGGACACGCCGATCACCAGCGGCGAGCGGTTGACGATCGCTCCCATGATGAAATCGCTCGAATCCGGGCGGTCGGTGAGATTGATCGGGACGCCGGCCGCGGCGGCGGCCTCGCGCAGCGCGCCAGCCTTGGCGTCGTCCGCGACGACGCCGAAAATCAGCGCCGCCCCTTTCAAGTCCTCGTCGCGCGGATCGCGCGGAAACATTGTTAAATTGGCGCGCGCCCGCGCGATTTCGCCCATTTTCACGCATGGGTCGACCGCGAAGACCTCGACGCGCGCTCCCGTCGCGGCGGCGAGGTCGGCCTTCCACGCGGCGCCTTCGGAATCGCCGACGACGATCACCCGCCGCCCTTCGAGGTCGAAAAAGACCGGCAAGGTCTCCAGCGGCGCCATCAGGCCGGATGAAATTTCGTCGGGTTCGCGGCTCACTTCGGATTCCTGTCGGCTGTGAAGCGCTCCTATAACCCATCACGCGCCTTCGCAAAGAAAAAGCGGCCCGCGGGGGCCGCTTTCGCAGTCTGGAGCGTTTGCGTCGCGCCAGTTACTTCTTTTTGCCGTCGGCGCTAAAGCCCGAAAGATAGGCCCACACGTCGTCCTCGTCCTTCTCGGCGGGCAGGCCCTGGAACACCATTTTCGTGCCGGGAACCTTGGCCTTCGGATTCTTGATGAATTCCTTGAACGAGGCCTCGCCCCAGGTGATGCCCGAGCCCTTCATCGCATCGGAATAATTATATCCGGCGGAGGTTCCGGCCGCGCGGCCGTCGATGCCGTTCAGTTCGGGCGCGATGGCGTTCTTGGCCGTCTCGCCGACCTGATGGCAGGCCTTGCACTTGGCGAAGACTTTTTCGCCCGCCGCCGGATCGCCGGCCGCGAAGGCCGAGCCCGTCAAAGCGGAGAGAGCGACGCCCGCCACGAACGTCATCAGGGAAATTGATTTCATCCTCGTTCCTTTCCTCACATCGACCGCCGCCAGGCGGCCGTCTTTTTATTAAACCCGCAGCCTCCCGCCGCGCGCCAAATCCGTCCCACACGCGCCGGAAACTATAACGGCGCGGCCCGCGACACAATATACCCGGACGATCCAAATTATCCCGCCAAATTATCCCGNNTGATTCGCCGGGGCCTTTCGCGCATGCACACAATCGCCGATTCCGTCGGTGGAACGCCGACATTGTCCGTTCCCCAGCGCATCATCCTCTCCGAAGGCTGGTCGCGCCGCGCGGTCGCCTTTTGCGCCGGCGCATGCGGCGCTCTGGCGCTGGAGCCGATCGGTTTCGGGCCGGCCATGGCGATTCCGCTCACGGTCGCGGTTTGGCTGATCGACGGCTCCGCCGACTCGCCAAGGCGGGCTGGCGCGGCGTCGCTACGATCCGCCGCCAGCGCGGGTTGGTGGCTCGGGTTCGGCTATTTCATCGCGGGCCTATGGTGGCTCGGCGCGGCTGTTCTCGTGGAGGCGGACCAGTTCGCCTGGGCGCTGCCGCTCGCCGTGCTCGGGATTCCGGCTGGCCTCGCGCTGTTCACGGGGCTCGGTTTCGCATTGGCGCGGCTGCTATGGTCGCCGGGCTCCGCCCGCGTTTGCGCTCTGGCCGTCGGCCTCGGGGGCGCCGAATGGCTGCGCGGTCATGTTCTGACCGGTTTCCCCTGGAACGATTTCGGCATGGCGCTCGCGAGCGCGCCCATTCTCGCGCAAGCGGGCTCGCTGATTGGGCTTCACGGTCTCGACCTCGCCGCGATTTTGATATTCGCGGCGCCGGCGACGCTGATCGACGCGCGCCGCGGCCGCTTCGGCTCGCCGGCGATCATATTCGCGGGGGTGCTGCTGCTGGCGCTCGCCGCCTATGGGGCGCAGCGGCTTTTGCAAGGCGCGACCGGTTTCGTCGACGGCGCGAAACTGCGGCTGATGCAGCCCAACCTGCCGCAGGACGCCAAGTTTCGGCCGGAGGCGGGCGAGGTGATTTTGCGGCGCTATCTCGCCCTGTCGGATCAGGCGACCGGGCCCACCCACACCGGCGTCGCCGATTTGACGCATCTGATCTGGCCCGAATCCGCTTTTCCCTTCGTGCTGTCGCGCGAACCGAGGGCGCTCGCCGCCATCTCCCGCGCCCTGCAAGGCAAGACGCTCATCACCGGAGCGGCGCGCGCGCAAGAGGACCACGGCCGCTCCAAAATCTTCAACGCCATCGAGGTGGTGCAAGGCGACCGCATCGTGGCCTTCTACGACAAAATACATCTCGTGCCATTTGGCGAATATCTGCCGTTGAGCGGCCTGCTTCGCCCGCTCGGCGTCCAGCACCTCGTTCCCGGAACCTGGGATGTCGGCGAGGGGCCGCGCCGTTTGATCGCGCCCGGCCTGCCGCCGGCGGCGCCGTTGATTTGCTACGAGGCGATTTTTTCCGGCGCGGCGGTCGAAGAAGGCGCGGCGCGGCCGCAATGGCTGCTGAACGTGACCAACGACGGCTGGTTCGGCGCCACCAGCGGCCCGTATCAGCATTTCGCGCAGGCGCGGCTGCGGGCCGTGGAGGAGGGGCTGCCTCTGGTGCGCGCGGCCAACACCGGGATATCGGCGATCGTCGATCCCTACGGCCGCGTTTTGCAACAATTGCCGCTCGGGGTCGAGGGCGTGATCGACGGGGCGTTGCCAAAGCCGGCGCCCATGACGTTTTTCGCTAAACACCAGACAGTGCTGTTTCCCACGCTGTGGGCGCTGCTGTTGCTTTGCGCCGCCGTCGGCCGGCTGCGCTCCTGAAAGCGAAGTGCTTGAAATCCTGAAGATGAAGTGGATTGCATGACAATGTCGCGAGACGCCTAGCTTCGTCTCACCGGCCCGAAAACTTTTTTCGTCGACGCGTGGGATTTGCGCGGCGCCTATTCCCAAAACACACGCGTTTTTATGTATGGTTGCCTTGAAATACACGTCATGGTGGCATTTCGCCATGGAGATCAAAGGCCGATTATCAATTTTCATATTATATTACATGGCATTATCTGACGCGCTATTTTCATGGCGTTTCATTTGAGCTAGAACTACAGCGGAGGTCCGCGATAGTGAACAAAATACCCGACCCGATTGACCGACACGTTGGCAGCCGCGTTCGAATGCAGCGAGTGCTCATGAAAATGAGCCAGGAAAAGCTGGGCGACGCCCTGGGGCTTACATTTCAACAAGTGCAGAAGTACGAAAAAGGCACGAATCGCATCGGGGCGAGCCGACTTCAGCAGATCTCCAAGACGTTAAACGTGCCGCCTTCCTTCTTCTTCGAAGGCGCGCCCTCTTCATCCGGAGAGCCGCAACAGGCTTTTCAGGAGGAAGGCTCCCAATACGTCGTCGATTTTCTCGCCACCGCGGAAGGTCTCCACCTCAATCGATCCTTCGCGCGCATTCGCGACCCCAAGGTTCGAAAGCGCATCGTCGAACTCGTGGCCGCCTTGGCCGAGTCGGAAGACGTGAAAAGCCCCGTCCCCGTTACGCAAGATGACGCGCGAGAGTAAAGTCGTTCTCTCCGTTGAAAGAATTGTCTTGATCGGCTTGACGTCACGGGCTCGCGCTGGCAAATGAGCC
>PLZT01000693.1 GCA_003152255.1 Methylocystaceae bacterium
AAAAACGCAGAAGAGCCCTTTTTATAGAAACGACCTCGAAGGCGATTGTGATTACCTCAAGGTCGAGGTCGCTCTCATAACGGAGGGCCTGACAAATCAACCAGCGCCGGAACCGGCGACCGCATAATGGGCAGCAGACCGACGTACATCGAGCCTTTGATGTGCAGGAACGGAGTTGGTCAACAATGTGATTCAGGCCCTTGATTTCCTCGAATCGAGCAGTTTCTTTTTCCCGTCTTGCTCGGGCGTCGGCCACGGTTTCAAAGCGCTCTCCTCGCGGGAGGTCTGCTGGGCGCAATCGCACGATGTTAAATTTGCGTGGAATGGGAAGATCGAGCAGCCTACGTATCGTCTCCTGCGCGGAGAGGTTTTGCGGAATGCACGAGCGACCTGATGTGCGATCAAAATTCATTAGCGCCCCCCATAATTGCTTGACGAGAAGGCCCTGTGTTTCGAGAGGTGCCGTTTGGCTTTTCGGGCTGGCCTGACTTTCCCACGAGACCCCGCAAGCGGGCCAAGGGCGATGTTTGGCCACTCGCCGAATTCCCTTCATCGGTGCGGCCTGCGCTGGGCCGGCGCTGTTCGTCCCGACCCGAAGCGCCGATAGTCCCCGAACTAGCCTCTGGCAGAGAGTTGGGGCTAAAGGAATCGTGAAGCCTGCCAGGCTTTCTCGTCGTGTCCTCAACCGGCCCCAATTGCTCGGACTTCAGCATGCCCGGATGCGTGACGGCGGAATCCTCCTTCGGTGGTGTCGAAACTTGCAGCGCGCTGCAAATTTCGAGATCGAAAAGATCACGCAGGCGCCAGTGGAACCGACGCGCTATGCTCGTCAACTCTTCGCTCGCGGCAATATTGTCAGCTCGAGCCGCCGTCGCCAATTCCGCGACGCGTCCCTCGACTGCCTGAGGCAGAGGATCGCGCAAGGCCTTGATATCCGCATCGGCTTCGGCGAGTCGTTGCCGTAATTCTGCAATTATGTCGGCAGCCTTCCGTCGCGTTCGGGGCGCAGATGGACTGTCTCCGCGAGACATCTTTCGCCATTCCGCGATTAGCGCCAAGAGCTTTTCCACAGATCGACAATTCGCCCATTTGTGGTCCGAGTCCTTTGCCCAGGTGAGCGCGGGTTGCAGGTCTACTCGCCCTTCGAAAAGACGCCTGTATGTCGAGCACCAACTCGGTGAACGCTTCAGCGTGTCTTCGCACCATCGCCGGTAGGCCCCATGCTTGAAATGCGCCTTTGCCTTTGCCAGCGCTTCGCCAAAGCGAAGCATCACGGGAAGGTGATTCTCATCGTGGGCGACGAGTTCATCCAGCGCCTGCTTTGCTTCCGCGGTGAAATCGTCAGCGAAGGAGGTTGGTGGTTTTGCGCCGTCATTCCTGGTTGGATAAATTTTGGAAGCATCTTCGTTATCGGACATTCGCGTTCCCCAATGTGTTTCGTCGTCGGCAACAATTGGCCTTCATCCGAAGGCACGGCTATCGCCGCCCTTCGCGTGTATGTTTCTCAATTTTGACACCCTGGAAATCTCATTTTTTCGTGAGAAATAGTGGCACCGCGCAGGCTTCTTTGAGCCGCGAAGCTTGTTCCCTGTTTCTCAGGAATTCTTGAGATTGCGCCTGGTTTTCGCACGCGCAATTATTCCTGGCGTGATGAAGCTTGATGATCACGGTGCGGGATAAAAGTGGTAAACTGCAAACATACAGACAACGTAGCGCCGCGCTTGCTCTCGAAGGCGCAAGCGGCCGCGTATTGTGGTGTTAGCGTTGGGACATTCTCGATGCTGTGCCCCGTGCGCCCAATCGCGTTGGGCGCCGACAAACGACTTGAACGATACGACGTGGTCGCTTTGAATGAATGGATCGACGGGCTCAGTCAAAAAGGGGCAAAATGCAACGGCGACTGGCTCGAGTTGATGGATGCTGATCATGACGAGGGTGCGCGTTAAGGGGATCCAGCGATTTAAGCACTCGCAAAGCGGGATCTGGTATACGTACCATCGCAAGACTGGGACACGCATTCACGCGGAGTTCGGCACAGCGGAATTCTTCGAAGAATTGGCTGCTTTAGAGCGTCGCGTAAAACGGGCGGAGGCGCGTCCGGGCTCGCTTGGCATGGTGATCGAACAATACAAACGATCATCGGCCTGGGCGGGATTGGCGCAAGCGACGCGCACGTCGTATCAGCGTGCATTCGAAGTGCTGAAGCCTCTCGTCGATATGCCGGTTGCAGAGATCGATAGGCCGTTCGTCGTGACCTTGCGCGAGGAAAAGATTTTTCCAAAGCGTGGTCGCTGGATGGCCAATTATGTCGTCACGGTTATGTCTTTGCTATTCGAATACGCAATCGACCGGGGCTGGATGAAAGCCAACCCTGCCGATGGCGTCAAACGCATCAAAAGAGACAGGAAACGCCCGCGAGCGAATCGACCGTGGTCTGAATCCGAATGTCGAATTGTTATGGAGCGAGCTCCTTCGCAGCTGAGAGTTCCCATCGCCCTCGCCATGTGCACTGGGTTTCGGAAAGCGGACGTGCTCACGGTGACCAAGGCCGCCGTTCGGGACGGAATGATTTCGGTGACCACATCGAAGCGGCAGGTACCTGTCGCGGTGCCCGTCCACCGATTGCTCGCGGAAGCCATAGCCGTTGCTCCGGAAAGTGATGCTGTTCAGTTATCGGTCACGTCAAAAGGCCGCCCATGGACAGAAAGCGGGTTCAATTCGACTTTCGGCAAGTTCATCGACCGTCTCGAAGCCGAGGGCGCTGTCGGGCCAGGACTGACGATGCATGGCCTGCGTCATACGTTGGGAACGAGATTGAGGGAGGTCACGGATGATCTCGATCTGATTCGAAGAATCCTCGGTCAGCAGACGTTGAGCTTGGCGCAGCACTATTCGGAGACGGCGGACACGTCGCGGCAGGCGCGCAAAGCCGTGCATAAACTTGACTTCACGGGGAACAAATAGCGCCCAATTTTGTCAACATCGACCGCCAAAACTGTCAACACGCAGCCGTCGTGATTTTATAAGCTATTGATTTTAATGGTGCCCGGGGGCGGAATCGAACCACCGACACTGCGATTTTCAGTCGCATGCTCTACCAACTGAGCTACCCGGGCGCGCGCTGTCCGCGCGGCAAGCCCGGCTTATAGAAAGCGCTTGCCGGCTTGTCCAGACCCCGCCACGCATTCTTTTCGCGCGCGTTGGCTTGCCCACCACCCCGGCTTCGCCTAAACCGCGTTTAATTCATTCCAGGGAGAGCTTAAATGTCCAAGATCAAGCGGATCGGGGCCGGGGCGCGCATGAGCAAGGCCGTCGTTCACGGCGACACGATTTACACGGCCGGCCAGGTCGCCGACCGGACGAAGGGCGGCTCGGTCAAGGAGCAAACGCGGGAAATCCTGGGGTTGATCGACGCCATCCTCGCCGAGACCGGCGGCGACAAGAGCAAGATCCTCTCCGCGACGATCTATCTTTCCGACATCGCGACTTTCGCCGAGATGAATGGCGTGTGGGACGAATGGGTCGATAAAACCAATCCGCCCGCCCGCGCCACCGTCGAAGCCAAGCTCGTCGCGCCCGATTACAAGGTCGAGATCGCCGTCATCGCGGCGGTGTAACCGACTGATATCGCGGCGATTGTTGCCGCCACAACGGATTGTCGGGGTCATGGGCGTAGCGAATCGTCTCGAACCGCATCGCGCGGGAGTCGATGAGCAGCAGCCGCCCCACCAGCCCCTCGCCGAAGCCGACGATCTCGCGCAGCACTTCCAGCGCCATCACTGCGCCGACGATCCCCGTCAGCGCGCCGAGCACGCCGGCCTCCTCGCAGGCCGGCACGCTTCCTGGCGGCGGCGGAGCCGGGAAAAGGCAACGATAACTGGGGTTTTGGCACCCATCTGGGCCGGTTTCGAATGGCCGCAGCGTCGTCAGCGAGGCGTCGAAGCCGCCGACCGCCGCGGTCACCAGCGGACGCTTGGCGTAAAAACAGGCGTCCGACACAATGTAGCGCGTCGCGAAATTATCCGAGCCGTCCGCGACGATATCATAAGCGGAAACAAGCTCTTGCGCATTGCTGGCGTCGAGCCGCTGTCGGTGCGTCTCGACGCGGACATGCGGATTGAGCCGCGAGATAAACTCTTGAGCGCTCTCGACCTTCGGGCGCCCGACATCGCCAACGCCATGAATCACCTGGCGTTGCAGGTTGGACAGCGCCACCACGTCGTCATCGACGACTCCAAGCGCGCCGACGCCCGCCGCCGCGAGATATTGCAGCAGCGGCGCGCCGAGGCCGCCGGCGCCAACCACTAACACACGGGATTTACGTAGCTTTTGCTGGCCGGGACCGCCCACCTCGCGCAGCACGAGATGGCGGGCGTAGCGTTCGATTTCGTCGTCCGAGAGGCTCATGGGGCGCTGTTCTAGCGCATTTTCGCGCATCCCCGCGCATTTTTCGGCGCCGGGCGCGCGTGGACGCGCACACTCCCCGCCCGCCTTCCGGCCCACGACCGAGAGACGCAATTTTATCACATCTCTCGGCCCGCGCGCATTTAGAATTTGAACTTCACGCCGACATAGAGCGCCCTCGGCGATCCCGGGATGACGGCGTCGCCGGTGCCGCTGTTGGCCAACACGGCCGCGGGGTTCTGCAGCCAAGTGTGGGTCACGAACGAATCGGCGACGACCATGATTGAAGACATGTACGTCCGGTCGAAGATGTTCTTCACATCGAAATACACCGTGAACTTCTTGATGAACGAGTTTTCGATGTCGCGGGTATAATGGATATCCGCGTTGACGACGCCGTAACCGGGCGCCCAAAGCAGATTGGCGTTGTCCATCGGAACGTCGCTGCGGAACTGATATTCGATGAAGGCGCCGAGCCCCTTGAGGTCGCCAAACGGCTGATCATAGGCGATTCGACCGGTGAACTGATGCCGCGGAACGCCCGGAAGCCTGTCGCCGCTGCGCTGGATGCCAACGGCGTAATTGGCGCCGGTGACGGGGGTCACGGCGAGCGTGTCGTTCAGGTTTTTGAAGAACTGGTCATTATAGGTGTAATTGCCGATGGCGCGCCAACCTTCAGAAAACTTCCAGTCGATCGTCGCCTCGACGCCGCGATGAATCGAGGCGGGAATATTGGAGGTGTATGTCGTCGCGGCGGGCGTGAGTTGCGACAGAAACTCGTCGTGCCACCACTCGTTGAACAGCGTGACCCTGGCGATCAGATTCGCGCCGGCCGGCGTCAAGTCGAAGCCGAAGTCGACGCCCTGGCTGGTTTGCGGCTTTAGCGAGGTGTTGAGGCCGGGATTGCCCGTGTTGTCGATGAAGAGAGCCGACGCCGTTGGCGTCGCGTAAGCGGTCTCGTAGCGGGCGCGAAACAGCATTTCCGGAGAGGCGCGATAGGTCAGCGTCGCTTCCGGCGCGTAGTTCCAATAGCTGTGAGCGGCGCTGATGTCCTTGGGTTGCGATTGCCGGACCGGAGTGGTGTAGGTGAACGAGTCGCTGAAGCCGTATATTTTCGTCCAGGTCGAACTGAAGCCGACGACGCCGGTGAGCTGCTTCGACAAAGCGACTTCCTCGCGCGCTTTCAACCCCGTGTCGGATTGGAAAGTGCTCGCGGCGGTCGCTAGGGCTCCGACGGCGCCCTGGTTGAAATTATAAGGCACCGTCCAGTAGGCGTCGTTGGTGTTATGGGCGTTGTTGTAGAAAAAGTTGAGAAAATGCGTCGCCTCATAGCCGAAGATCGGCGCGTGGCTGGTGACGTCGGTCTGGATGTTCACCGCCTCGGTCGGTCCGCGCGCCGTTTGGGTCGGATTGTTCGGCTGCTCGACGTTGCCGTAGTCGTACATCGCCTGGGTGCGCCAGGTCGTCAGGCTGTCGAAATCATGCTCGTAGCGCAAGCCGACGACGTCCCGGTTGTTATGGCGATGCATCCCGATCTCGTCGGGACTTTGCGTCGGGGCGCCTTTTCCATAGATGGCGTTGGCGGGCAGCGGCGCCCCGGCGACCGCGCTGCAGAACGGCGCGTTCAAACTCGTTTGATAGGCGCAGCCGTAGCCCCGCTGAAAAGGATTGAGCATATATTGGGTGAAGGTCTCGCGCCCGCCCATGTCGCTGAACCAATCGTTCTGCATGAGCTTCAAAACCACCCGGTCGGTCGGGGTCGGCGACCAGGTTCCGAGAAAATCGAAGGTCTGGGTGTTATAATCCGTATGATAAATGTAGCCGTCGCTCCGCACGTCGGACGCGAACAGCGATAGATCGAAGTCGCCGATCTTCTTTCCGCCGATGGCCCAATTTTGGGCGGTTCCGAAGCTGCCATATTCGCTGCCGATTTCGACGCCATCGATTTGCGCGCCGCTTCTCATGCGGAAGTTGACCGCGCCTTCCATCGCGTAATTGCCCCACAAAGCCGAGGAGCGGCCGCGATAGACATCGACGGCGCCATAGGCGTGCGGGTCCATGTTGAGCGTGCTGCCCACGCCGCCATTCGCCGTCGTGAGCGAGAAGCCGTCTTCCAACACCACGATATTGGCGAGGCCGGTCGAGGCGCGGGCGCCGGAGCCGCGAATCGAAGTGACCAAGTCGCGCGCGCTATTGCCCTGCGCGGTCGTGACGCCGGGGCTGTAGTCGAGCAGATCGCCGACGGTGAGAATCGATTCGTTTTGGAACATCTTGGTGTCGACCGTGGTCATTGTTTGGCCGGGCGGGTCGCGATAGACGGGGAGTTTCAAACGTTCGGGCGAGAAGCCCGGCGCGACATCCGCCGCGGGCGGCGGCGCATCCGCTGGCGCATCGCCCGGCTGGGCGACGCCGACATCGATGGCGGGCAGCGCTTCTTGCGCATTGGCGGGCATTGTGGCGAGCGCCAGCATCAGCGCGGTCGCGGAGGCGCCGCGCGCGAAATAATTTCGATCATGAGTCGAAATACGCCACCAAGCGAATGAATATATTAAATATGTTCCAGTTTACTTTTTATCGATACCCCCAAAAATACCCCCAAATGAAATTCTCTCGACCTTGGCAAGCGAACAACGACCTAACGTGACCCGAGGCCGGTGGACTGATCCAATAATCGTGGGTCGCGACCTCCACTTCCGCATTTTGCTCCAAATTTGAGAACGGATGGGGCGTCGCCGCCATCCCCGTTCCGGGCGAGAAATCCAGTTTCCAAATCCATGATGACCGGAGTCACGACATGGTCATAGGATAAAGGACGCCGTAAAAGGACTCGTGTGATCTTGTGCCGACGCTTGACTAGCATCGGACCGCCCCCTCCCCCGTTTTCATGCCCTCGCTGTCACTGGAAATTTTGGGTCGGAGATGTCGTTGATGATCGGCAAATTTGCCGGTCTAGGAGTGGACCCATTGTCGCGATGCGTGATGGTGACAAATCAACGTCGTCCGTCCTTGCTCCCACCCGGATTGGCGCGGACCTGTCATGGACCATCCCGGAACGATCCAAGCCGGATTTTTTCCCGGCGGCCAGCCCCCCTTCAATCCCGCATACCTATTGTTGCGGCACCGTAAACGGCGTACACAGGCTCCCTGTAAGGGGAACAATTATCATGAACACACATGTAACACCGGACTTTAAAAGCCGAATGAAAATATACGCGGGAAAGCTAGTGGATTACTCTTGGGACGCATCGTTGGTAATAACCTTTTTGTTCGGATTTATGGTGTTAGCTATGCTCATGTTCGCTCTAGCAATTAATTACAAATTAATAAGCCCGCCTCCGTTACTTTGCCATTATATGGTTGGCGGTCTGCATATCGAGGAATTTTGTAAGTAAGGCATGGGAGAGTCGCGGCGCGGGGACCATCGCCTTCTCCGCCATTCCCCGTTCCGGGCGAGAAATCCGATCACCGAATCGACGCCGATTCGGCGATAGCCGCCGTGATGATTGGGTGATGGGATGAGGCCGCCGTAATCCGACTCATGTGATTCAGCACTGATGGTTGCTCCCATCATCTGCCCAATGATTAATGGATTGCGCAATCCGCCTAATCCTAGCATCATGATTTGTCACTCCGCCGTATCGCATGGAGGTAGGAAGATGGTGAACGACCGATTAGGCCGCCTGAAAGCATTAGCCATCGACGAAACAAGAAAACTGTTTCAAATATTTCTGTACCTTTGGATTCTATTGAGCCTGTTCTCTCTTCATAAAGCTCTCGTTTTCAATGAGGACATCCTGACTTACCAGCAAGGCTTTGCTTTTATCAACGCGTTGGCCTTGGCGAAGGTCGTGTTGATAGGACAGAGCTTAAGCCTCGGAGACCGTTTTAGGGGTAAGCCGCTCGTCTATTCGATCATGTTTCAGGCCGCTATATTCGCCATTACCCTTCTTATATTCCATATAATAGAAGAAACGCTTATTGGAATGTGGCATGGCAAGACATTTGTTGAAAGCATTCCTTCTATCGGCGATGGAACGCTCCAAGCAATAATTATAACTGTTATCATTATGTTCTTCGCGTTAATACCGTTTTTCGCCTTCACGGAACTCGAACAAGCAATTGGTCGCGACATTCTGCGTCAGTTGTTATTCGGACGCAAGACCGAGGCCGAAGCACCGGCCCCGAATTCGCTCAACAGCGGACTTGGGGCTTTGGACCCTGAACCAGCTTCAACGTCTAACGGAGGCCAGCCATCCATTACGATTTGGTATTATGAAAAGGCGGGAAAGACCATTGGTCCGGTGACGGACGAAGAGCTAAAGACGCTCCTTAAAAACAAGGGAATAGACGAAAGTGCGTTTGTATGGAACAGTTCTTTTGGTGACGAATGGAAGTCGATAAGTGAAACGTATTTAATTTATGCGGTGGGTCATCTACATCAGTTTCCCGATATTGAGGCTGAGCCATAGGTTAAAAGCCTTACCAGCAGCTCTTATGGAGCCAATTTCTGCAGTTAACAAAATGCACATCACGTATATTTTGTATTTTGTCGATACCAAAAATTTATCTCTAGCCGCTGTGGCATGGTATAAAGCGTACGTTGACGCCGCGCCAGACGCCGAATCCATTTTCACGCCTCACGGTCATTGAGGTTCTGGGGCGGATTTGTCGTTTGATGACCGGCAAAATTTCCGCTCTAGGCGTGAACCCGTTCTAAAAGGTTCAACTCGCTTGGATCGACGCGGAAATCTGAACCGCCGTACCTCTCGATCAAAAAATCAAAATTTTTTGTGATCCCTGGCGAGTCCTCTTGTCGTTTTCCGCCGAAATTGCGCTCCCGTGTGCGTTTTTGCCTCCAGTGCGGTATCCAACTGGCCGCCTTCCTTCCGCGACATAAAAACGGTCAAGGAGATTGCATCATGATAAAAGCCTCGACACCTACCATCTTTCAATTTCGCGCCAAGCTTGGTGGGGGGCTGTGGCGGGATATCGAAATTGATGGTTCAGACACTCTGGAAGACTTAGCCTCGGCCATTCTCGCCGCCTATAAGTTCAGTTGTGACCATTGCTATGGATTTTACAGCAAACTTAAGGGTCGCAGGTCTGATAGCGATGAAATGTACGAGCTGTTCGAGGATTTAGAGGAGGGTTCTGGCTCAGAAAACGCCGAAGGGGTAAGGGATATTAGAATTGACAAGGTTTTTTCTCCAAAAAAGCAGATGCGATTTCTATTCGATTATGGCGATGATTGGGAGTTTATTTTGACATGCAGCGGTATTGTGGAGCCTGAAACAAGCGTGCAATATCCCCGTACCATTGGCGGCAAGGGTGATGCACCTGAGCAATACCCAGCTTTTGAAGAATAATACTTTAAAATAGGCATTGGTTAACTTCTTGTGTTAAGCTCATAGGCTGATCATCGGAAGTTATTGAATAATGATTGGAGAATCACAAGTAAGTGTTGTTCGATATAGCCAGTCTGGCAAGCCAAACAAATCTATAAAATCTCTCAAAATCGCGTTCGCTCACGTTCGGAGAGGCAAAGCGGGAGCTTATTTAACATACGCTTCAAGCCGTAATTGGGTCATTCGCATAACGAGGAATACGAGTCTGCCCAAGACATCGTTTTCTTCAGCGACATGAGGGAACATATCCCGAATTGCAAAGTAATAAATGTCTGAATTTTTGGGCGGACCAATCCCGTCTTTCGGAACCGCCGTCTCTACAATCCGCATCAATAACTGCTCGAAACTCGGTCCGCCGACGCGAGCAAGAATAGCCTTGGCGTATTTTTCGCAATCCTTGGGAGGCATTGGGCGGACTGTAGCAATAAGCTCCTCAATCTCGCACGTGAGGAGTCGATCCAATTCAACATGCTTGACCATCTGTCCCTGCCAATTTCATAGAGCGGCACCAATCGTCATTCGGCACATAGCCGCTTGCTCCAGCCCAAATCTGATACGGCTTGGCATTCGCGGCAAGCCCGAAACGCCGAACCGGATTTTTGACGGGTGCCGCAGTAAGTCAACCCCTCCAAGCAATTCTGGATACAAGATCGTCCGCTTGGGTATACCCAAGCGAGACGCTCCACTGAGACATGAATGCGTGTTATTTGGGTTGATTTCCGACTTTTGAAACACCATAAATAAATGGTCTAGAACCTAATAAGACAAATATGGAGGGGCAAGCCGCATGGCGACATATGGATACGCCCGCGTTTCAACCACCGACCAAGACCTTACCATCCAAGTGACCAAGCTGAAGGAAGCCGGATGCGAGGTGATCCGACAGGAAAAAATCACCGGCACAACCCGTGATGGTAGGACGTTACTTCGGACCCTTTTGGATTTCATCCGCCCCGGCGACATTCTCATGGTCACTCGGATCGACCGATTGGCGAGGAGCATAGGCGACCTTCAAGACATCGTACGTGAATTGCGGACCAAGGGCGCGACGTTGAAGGCCACGGAACAACCAATCGACACCAGCAATGCGGCGGGTAAGGCGTTCTTGGACATGCTCGGTGTGTTCGCGGAATTTGAAACCAACCTACGCCGGGAAAGGCAAATGGAGGGGATCGCGAAGGCCAAGGCGTCTGGCGTTTATAAAGGGCGACCGCCGTCCATAGACGTTGAAGCTGTTCGAAGCCTCAGGGCCGAGGGTAAAGGCGTCAACGTCATTTCCCATACGCTCAAGATCAGTCGCGCCAGTGTTTATCGGGCATTGGGGCCGTCGCTCTGATTGGAAACGGCTCTATAACGGCGTAACGGACCTGTGGGTGAGTTTTTCCAACTATCCGGCATCAACTCTGGCCTTCGGCCAAGAACCCGCCGGTGACCCTTGGTTGCTAGGAGAAAGTCAAGCCCGCCGCGAAGTCGGATTTCTGATGATCGGCAAATTTGCCGATCCATGCGAAGACCTGATGCCGTGGGTTGAAGTGACCGATAGCGACCACCACAGAAACGAAGGTCATCGTCCCGCGAATGAAAAGGAAGAGGAAACGCATCGCTCTTTCCAATCTTACGCCGGTTCTACAAACGTAAAAGTGGAGGGAGTGGAGGCAATTCCATAAAATATAAAATGTAATAAATATATAATAATTATGGAAATGCCTCCATTGCCTCCACAACATCCATTACAGATCACGAAACAATTAAAATTTTGTGGCGAACCGCCCTACCTCTTCATTTCTATCCTTCAATCCAATCCCCTTTTCTGGCCCCGTCGTCGATGACCGGCACGATTTCCGGTCTAGCCGGGACCCACAGTCGCCATGCGTGGTGGTGACCAAATTCGACCCTGCCTCTCTTTGGCCCCCCGTCCTGATTGGCCTTAACTCGTTTGAGACCCGTCAAGAACGATCCAAGCCGGATTTCTCCCGGCGGGCATTTTGTTAACCGCATCTTCAGTCACTGACCGCTATTGTTCTAGGGCCGAGAACGGTACCTGTTGGCCCTAGGTGTGGGGAGCAACTAGCATGACAATGCCCGCCGGGTTAAAAGCATCCAAGCTATTAGATAGGGGCTGGAGTTACCTATTAGATATTTTCTGGGACGCCACTTTGGTTTTGGCCATTGCATTCGTAGTAGTTATGATATTTATAGTTACTATCGGCTATGCGATAGACTTCGGAATCGTAACAGTCCTCCCCTGACACTTTAGCATTGCACGCCTATAGATAAGCACGTTCACGATTTGAGCAACTAAGACGCTTGATAAGAAGCGGCGTAGACACCATCGTCTTCGCCGTCATCCCCGTTCCGGGCGAGAAATCCGATCACCAAACCAAAGCCGACGCCGATTTGCCGTTAGCCGGTCACGACCAGCTGGTAGGATGAAAGGCGAAGGAGGGGAAAAATAGGCATTGGCCTGTCCTCAAATCAGCTATCAGATGTGTCATTCTTTTTCACGAAAAAATCTCGTTCCTCAAGACGCCCTAAAACTCTTTTAACCGCCCTTGATCCAGGAGTATCTTTTTTCAGGTGGTGCTTTGTCTGAATCAAGGCGATGAGGCGTTTCAATTCATCCCGATCAACAGCCGTGTTTACGTCTTCCATAAAATGGCGCATGATAGCGGTTAACATCTTAAGTATATAGAAACTGTTTCGATCAGCCGCATTAATTAGCTCTGCAGCCGAGGCCGCCCATCTATCAGGTTTCGAATGGATCAACATAACCAACTTGATAACTCGTAGAAACCCATCTGAATTCTCTTCAGAAATTCGCTTGAACACCACACCAAGACGCCTCGAACCGAATTCCGTCGCCGCCCTCAATAAAATTCCATCAAGAAAAGCAATTATCATATCTGATAAAGCCTTGTCGTTATCTTTTGTATCCTCATTTTTCAACGTGTTAATAAACAAAATTCCGTTCCAATCATAAAACTTCACGGACACCAAGATCGGAGCAAGTAAAATTGTTACCTGAAACAGTTTAAAGTAAGCCCTTAGCACAGCTCTCGCAGCACGCTTCTTCAATTCTCCATCAAGTTCATCGCTGTTTTTTAGCGCCTCTTCAAGGGCAAAATGGAATGCAAATAGGCGTCTTTCAACTTTATCAAATTTCTCGAACGCCACCGCTTGGCTTACAGTCATTCTTTCGGCAACAAGTGAGCTCTTTATAATGTCGATTTCGGCCGGGCTGTGGGAGCCATCTTCTATTCTTCGTTGTACCTTCGCCCACATCACGCTCTCTTCTTTCTCGCTCGTTGACCACTGTAAACCAGCAAACGGGTCGAATGTATCTGGAACGTATGTATTAGAAAAATCATCCAACAAGTGCTCGAGCTTCGCCGTTAACTCCATCATCAAAGCCGTATTGTCCGCCGAAAGCCCCAAAACGACCTCCACTGTACCGCGCACTCTAAGATATTGCTCCTGTTCTAAGAACCCCTTCATCAAGGCACTACGAAAAGATACATGCCTACCTAGAAAGAAGCAGAAGAAAAATCGGTACTTAAAAACAACGCAATCACCAACCCATATAAATATTCGACTATTAATAAGCTCATTAAACAGCTTCCTGTCATCAAAGTGAATCAATTGTGTCGACTTGTATTCCGCACAAAATTCGCACCAATCATTTTCGCTAAATACGCCGGCATTTTTACAGTTTAAATGATATGAAAAAGCCGATATAACATCCATCTTATTTTTTGCATTAAAGGCGCTTGTGTAAATGTCACCAGGTCCTTGTAATAAGCTGTTTATATACCTATCGACAATTTTAACGCGGTTAAGGGGACAAAACTCTCCTTCGCGAAATATTATTAAAAGATACATTATTACATTTGGAGGCGTCAATGGAATGCAAAGAGCCATTAAATCAGCGTATACTTTATCAACTATAGATGAAATATAGTTATCATCATTTGATTCAAACAGCAATCGTGCGAGAGTGCGAATATCTGACCTGTCTATATACCAAAGATACGCCGAATTGCACTTTATTGGCAAGTTGTCCATAGAGATATTTCGCAGGTCTGAGCTTGAGCTATTCATGCAAATTATGTATTTAGAAAAAACCTCAAGCCCCTGGATTTCTTTGATAAGCCTCTCATCTCTATGAGGTGCATAGTTATCGAGGATCAAAACCCGATTTTCTCCGTTTTTTCTGACGTTTAAATCGAACTCCTTATCCAGCTTTCTCCGATAGCTTGGTAGGTTCTGTGCATCGCGCAAAAACACCCTAGAGTTAGGGCGACTCCGAAACTCGTCCTTTATGCGTTGGCACAAAGTTGAAGCCCCGCACTCGCTTCGTGCGATAATAAGGTAGGAGTCTGGTGAGGTGATAACTTGATCTAGCTCTATCGGATTGGAATTTTTTTGGTCATCCGCAACGCTGTGTTGTGGCCGATCCATCAAACGCGGCTCGACATACAATGTATTTCCGGTTGGACTCCTGAAAAGATAACGGTCAAAATTCCGCTCAGAGCCACCTTCGATCAAATGTGCCAAAGCAACACCGTCATCGACGGCGATGTTTGCGGGTACACCGGCTTCAATGTTGTTTTCGATGCTACTTTCGGTACTGTCGCAAATATTTCTGAGTATATTAATCAATCCTGAATGGTTAGACGTGTTGTTTCCACTTGAATCAGTCTCATATGTGACTTGATAAAATATAGGGCGCAAGCGATATTTCGTAATAAACTGTTTGCGTATCATCGGCGTAACTGTTTTTGATCCATCAACACCAATAAGCGCGAAATGCCTTTCTCCACTAAAAGCCGATCGAAGCGCTTTTTGAGCGATAAACGTTAGAAATGGGTCCGTAAAACCGAACCCAACCACCAGCAATTGCTTTGTAAGCCAAATATGATCGACAAAGTCAGCGCCATCACCGGCAACATAGAATCTATTATAGTCGTTTCCAGTAAATATTATCGATGCTGGATCGGTGTTAATGCCATGTAAATGTAATATCGGTGTATTTGACTCGTCAAAGACACTCCCTTGCCGCCACCTCGCTATTTCAAAATGGTTTTCCTGATTTGTTGACGCGGGAAGTGAACCTTTAACACTCACGTGGGCGGCTTCTATACATTGGTCGTAGTTTAATGTAATTATACCGCATAGATTGCATCGGATCATTAATTCATGTGCTTCGGTGAAAGTTTTATTTCCTGTTCGAAACTTGGTTGATAGCAAGCTTCGAAACACGGTGCTCGTAAATGCTTCCTCAAGAAAGTCCGCCGCCATCAGTGGATCAGTTTTAATCTGGCTTCGAAGTTCAGCTTCATCGTCAGCGTTAACAAGACCTTGTGACCGGGCAGTTGTAAGCAATTCACCCAATACAACATGCCACGACGGCATCAGCGGAATGCTAACCCCGGAGCCGATGAAACCCAGTAGCTTTTGCGATTTCAAAATTTGGAGGAGTTCATCAAAAGCGGCCGTGTTCCCAGGAAATTGGAACTCATTGAGCGCCCGTTCAGCCGTAACAAAGGTCATCGACGAAGTTCCTTCAACTAATTTCAACCGGCCAGCAAAGGCTTCCAACTTAGGTGGGGCTATCACGCTTTGGCGGGTGGATGCAATGTCCCAAAATTCTGTCACAACGGCCTTGGTTTCGGTTCGTGGGAAAACCCCTTCGAAATCCTTAGTTCATTGCGGGCAATGCGAAGGCAGAAAAGTTGCTCGAAAACGTGTCCATACATGTTGGGGTAATTGCGTCGTCGTTGGGCGGCGGTGAGGCTACCAAATAACCTTGCCCGTGTGAGAGTCGGAAAAGGATGGCCTAAAACCTATCACACAAATTCAATTTGACATTTTGATAGAATTATATCACAATTCCTTAAATATCAGTGATAGGAAAAGGACCATGCTGATCGGGTATGCGAGAACTTCAACGGCTGACCAGATTGCTGGTCTGGAGGCCCAAGAGCGAGATTTGTTGGCGGAAGGGTGTGAACGCCTATGGCGTGAACAGACCAGCGCCCTTGGCCCCCGAATCGCTTTGGAAGAGGCAATCTCGTTCGCTCGGTCAGGGGATTCTTTGGTCGTCACCAAAATATGCCGACTGGCCCGATCCGTAGCCGATTTGGTGGCGATCATCGACCGGCTGGAAAAGAATGGCGTGAGCCTTCGAATCCTCTCGATGGGGATCGATACGGCGACGCCCACGGGGCGGTTGATGCTGAACCTGTTAGCCTCGATAAGTCAGTTTGAACGCGAGGTGATGTTGGAACGTCAACGCGAAGGAGTCGCCAAAGCGAAGGCCGAGGGAAAATATAAGGGCAGGAAACCAACCGCTCGGGCCAAGAGCGACGAGATTCTTGAACTCGACCGGCAAGGGTTGTCGCGGGAACGGATCGCGACCCAACTTGGAATCGGAATCGCCTCGGTTTATCGGATATTGAAGGCGGCGAGGTTGGCGGCGTGATGGGTGGATTTCTGCGCTTGTCGATATGCGGGCATATGCTCCTTTGCCGTGAGCTATTCGATTACGCCTACAACCGGATATCCGACACCATGCCCGCTTTCATCACAGAGTTGGACAAAATATGGCCGGATGGAATAGAGGACACGAAGGGAGAAACACCTTCTGACTGACCTCTGTGGATCGGAAACCGCTAAGTCATTTCTGGAAATATGGGGCACAGGCTTCTCTGATAGCATTTATCGTGACGATCACCATCGGGCTAGAAAAATCATCAGGATGTCGTAAAATATAGTTATCAATCAGCTTGACGATTGCTTCGTCAGTAACGCCATTTTTAAAGCAACTTGCGTAGCTCATTGTTGAAGAAAACCTAGGTGCTTCATTCTCATTTACTATCGCCGTCAATTCATCAGCAATTGCTGTTGCGTATCCTCGCTTCCATTGGTTTGTCATTTGAATCCACTGCGAAAACGTGAATTCATTGGCAACAACATATGGAATTTGATGCCCTATGGAAAGAGCAATCCCTAACGAAATGCATTTAAGGTTTTTGTGGTTCATGTCCGCCTCCGCCGCCCTTAGTCCTACGCGGATATTTGCATAAATTCTGAGAGGGCGTTGGAGGCCGCCAGGAGCGATACCGAACCTCGGGTGTCGCGGAACCCCGTACGGACCCTGCGGCGATTTTTTTTCGAGGAACGCCATCAACTCGTTCTTTACGAACACGCGCCCCAACCTCGCCACCCCTGATTCGAACGGGGTTTGTTTCTGTCTCGTGCCATAATTCCCGATACGAGACCGCTTGCTCCATTTTTGCGTTTACGCTTCGGAAAGATCGGCGTCGCGCCGTGTGATCCCATGAATGGGAATGGGGCTAGAATCGGACAAGAGCCTCGCACATGCGTTTTTCCAAACCCACGGCACCCACCTTCGTGTTCGCCTCAAAGCCTACCCGTGGCCTTTGCTCGCGTGAATATGTTCAAGAGCGCGATGGTCTCGGATTGTTTGATGATGACCGGCAAATTTGCCGGTCTTGGCGTGTATGGCGGTAACGTCCCGCGAGACCAACGCCCCCCAACTTGGAATCGGAGTCGCCAGTGTTTATCGAGTTTTGAAGGCGGCGCGGGTGGAGGGGTAGGACGCAAGGATTACCGTGGGCGCGAGGGGCGAAGCCGGCCCCTCAACATTATAGCACGTGGAACACTCTATTATTTGTCATCAAAACCCTCAGTATCTCTTTTGTTAAGAACCGCCGTCGCCTTCAAAAACTTAATCATAACCTGCTCTAGTTGTTCACGTAAATCCTTGTCTTTTACTTCTATATAGGAACCATATTTAACTATCGGGGATTTGAACCAGAATTTTTCTTCGTGTTCTTTCAGCCTATTCTTGATACTGTTTTTCGAGCTACCAACATAGACCGGCCGTTGACTGCGGTCATATAATACATAGACGCCATGACAGTCTGGCCAATCTTCTTTATCCGAAGGATTAAAGTCTACTAAACTTCCAATCCCGATTACTTCATGCTCTTCACGCTCTTTCTGCGCCTCTTCACTATCTAGCTCCTTTGGTTTGCCGAGTACATGATATAGTTTTTTTCTCGTCGATTGTTGAGGATTCTTTATCCTTCCGTTTTCGATAAAGTAAATTGTAGGTGGAGCTATTTTAGCCTGTCTCGCAAGCTCTGGAACGGACAAGTCTAACTTCTCTCTCATCTTATGCACCCAAGTGCCAAAACTAGAGACTTCATCATCGGTGGTATCAGCGCCGTTTTCGTCGGAATCTTCTTTTTTAGTCAGTGGGCCTAAAATTTCTTCAAGTTGAGCAAGATGCTTTTCAAACGCCTTTCCTTTCTCCCAATGGCCAATTTCTTCTCCGGTCACTCCAATTTTCTTGCCAAGAGCCTCTTGCGTTAACCCTTCCTTTTCTCGTGCACGACGCAGTGCCCACATTGTTTTATTAAACATAGTCACTTCCTTGTTGGGTGCGAACGCCAGCATGGCTCACGGTAAGTCAAGAAATCGTATTATGGCCCACCTTGTAAATCCGCGCAATCTTGGACACATGCTTGCGTTTTCTGTGTATTGGCCATGCGTTTCCGGGAGAGGACGGCGCTAAAACCCTCAGAAGGGTCGCACACGCATTTTTTCGAGACAAAGGGCAAATACCCATCCTTCCACCAAGGAACTCACCGGCGGCCTTCTCCGGGGAGATTCAAGGAACGTGGTCTTCGTTCCCAGCGGGGAGAATCCCGCGTTCTTCAAGTTCTTTGGTGATACGAGCAAGTGCAACCTCCAACGGCTCAGCTATGCTTTTCCTACCCTCCCCGATAAGTTTACGTAATTCATGGTAACATTTTAGCATATATTCAGCTGGCGCACCGGAAGGCGGGTCTTCGAACCAAATCAAACCGTCTTTGTATTTTGATGTGTCTATGATTCTTTTCACCAGACCTTGCCTATCCGGTTAACGCATACAGCTACTATATCTAGTAAGCGACATCAACAGCACGCTCAAATCGCGCTAACTCTTCCGATACTTCGCTGATGTTCTTTGACTGCATCTCTGACCAGTTTGCTGAATCGCTTTTCGATACGCGCGGCTTCTCCAGCAGAGGGGAGGGCTTTGACCGATCGGTAAATGACCCCATCAAACAACACTCCATTGAACGCGCAGTTCTCCACCCTAACAGCACCGCTCTCAATTCCGACAGCAGAACTGATCAATCGGAACAACGCGTCATGAGGAGACCCCAAATGAACATCGTCAATCGTCAAATCTCGCGGGAGCACGGAACCTTCAAATGCGTCAAGAAGGAGTCCATATGTTTTGCGGCGGCCGACCGTGTCAACTAAAGACGTGACGAGATAGAAGCGCCAATCCATTAGGACATGGTCATAGAGCCACATAGCGCCTTGCGCTTGCATCCCTAACGCGTCAGTGCTCGCCAACAGCTCTTGGCCAGCTTTGATCAGATGCTCAGGTAGAGCTTCTCTAGCCATTGCCAAACTCCATCCGCATCATTGCACACGGCGACAAAAAGGTCATTTAGTTCTTGCTTCGGCACTTTCATGTCAGGGAACCGCCCATTGCTTTTCCAGTCTCTCACCGTCAGCCAATTCGCTTTAAGAGAGCGAGATGTATCTTTCTGATTTAAATCGGCCTTGAGACGCGACGCCTCCGCACATGATTGCAAATCATGCCAGTGAGCCCCTTTGTGGGTATCTGGCATAAATTTCAAATTATTCCTTTTTAAAAACAATGCTTTAAGTATAAACTCGACGGATTGCCCCGCATGAAAATAGGCTTCATTAGCCTTCCCCGCGCTCTTCAGCACGCGGGCAGACTCAAGCTCGCTTTTTGAGGACCTATACCAATCATCCGCCGTCGCCTGAGCCATAGCATACACTAACATATGCGCATGCTACGTCATGGGCTACCTCTCACCCTCTAAATTCCAAACTCACCAGCGGCCTTTCCTCGCTTGGACACGTTCCAGAATGCGGCGACCTCGGATTGTTTTACGACCGGCAAATTTGCCGGTTCAGTCGTGTGTCAGCTGTCGCCATGCATGGTGGTGACCAATAGGGATTGATCGTCACAAAACTTGGCCCCGACGTCCCGCCAGTAAAGCAATCACTCCCGGGTTTTAATCCATTCCGTCCTTACCGCCTTTCGTAGTTCACGACGCCATATTTGCGCCGGACGTTGTTGGCGGCTCCAAAGTTTTTCCATTTGACGAGTCAGATCGAGTTCAAACGCCATCCCACCGCCAGATAGCATTCCGAAGGGACGCCAATTAGGATCGTTTCTCCTCCGTCTCATTCTGTTGAGGAGTTTTTCGCTCACCCGTTGTCGAAGTGGGGAGTGGTAAACGAAGTAGAGGAACTCGATCTTGGCCTTGGATTTGGCCACCCGAATCCGTTCAATTTCTTCCTCCATCGCAATCGGGGAAAGACCCGCCTTTAGGCGAACAAGATTGTATTGCCGGATCACCTGTCGCGTTGCCCACTCATCGAAGTTTTTGGACATCAACGATTCACGCCATGCCGCGTCTCGTTTCGCGTCATCGAGACGCTTCGCTTCGGCGATCATTTCGACCGTGGCGACGATGGCATCGTCAACCACCTTCTTGTCCACCTCTAACGCGGTAGGTAGAGCGTCAATCGCCATCTTGGCTCCCGGTGAATCGAGGTCACCATGACAAACGCCGTCTATCCGTCGAAGGCCCTTTTCGACATTCTTGAACCCACACCGTCGCGCCAGTTCACTTCGACGTAAACCAAGCTGTTTCAGTTGGTTCTCGATAAGGGCGTGAATGGGATAATGATCGAACATGGCCAGCCTCCGCTATCGACAAGGAAGGCTGGCGATGATCCGTTTGGTTGCCGAAGTTATCGGCCACATCCCACTTCGTGGAAACCACCTTGCCCGGATCGGCAGGTCGGTGAGGTAGCGCCAGCCCCTCGTCTTGATGTGAGAAAAAGCATGGTGTTTATCGGTTCGAAATTCAATCTGGCTACTTAAATTTCGGCCAACGATTATAACCGATGGCAGGGTCATTCGACCTCAGAGCGAGAATAAATTCAACCTCTTTGATGGTCACGACAGACCAAGTGGCGGTTTCGGATTCCCACAGAATCTCTCGGCGAATCGTGAAATCACGGCGTTCCCCCCTTGTGAAGTCATGGGCAATCAAATCACTGTTGGCGCTCCCAAAATAATTAATGTCGTCGGTTCGATCCTGCCCAACGTA